>NZ_JBEXWB010000508.1:0-3325 GCF_040629645.1 Streptomyces sp. NPDC005899
GTGCAGGGCCTGCTGGGCGGCCAGGCGGTCGCGTGCGGCGAAGAGGGCCCGGGACAGGGCCAGCGCCGTGCGGCGTTCGCCGGCGGAGAGGAAGCGGTTGCGGCTGGAGAGCGCCAGGCCGTCCGGGTCGCGGACCGTCGGTACGGCGACGATGTCGATGCCGAAGTTCAGGTCGCGGACCATCCGGCGGATCAGCGCGAGCTGCTGGGCGTCCTTCTGCCCGTAGAACGCCGCGTCGGGCCGGGTCAGGTGAAGCAGCTTGGCGACCACGGTGAGCATGCCGTCGAAGTGTCCGGGCCGCGACGCGCCCTCCAGCCGCTCGCCCATCGGGCCGGCGGTGATCCTGACCTGGGGCTCGCCACCGGGGTAGACCTCGTCGACGGAGGGGGCGAAGACCGCGTCGGCGCCCGCCCCGGAGGCGACGGCGAGGTCGGCCTCCAGGGTGCGGGGGTAACGCTCGAGGTCGGCGGCCTCGCCGAACTGGAGCGGGTTGACGAACACGGTCACGACGACCTGCCCGTCGGGCCCCGCGGCCGCGCGCGCCGCACGGACCAGGGTGGCGTGGCCCTCGTGGAGCGCCCCCATCGTCATGACGACGGCGCGCGGCGCACCGGCGGGGCGGCCGAGGGCGTGCAGCTCCCCGGCCGTGCGCAGGAGGGTGGCGGGTGCGGTGGTCATCGGCTCTCCTCCGGCCCGGACTCGTCCGTGCCGTGTCGTCCTTCGGTGCCGCGTCCCTCGTCCGTCCGGTCCGAGAGGACGTCCAGGAGGTCTTCGGCGGACTCCGGCTTGAGCAGACCGTGCACCAGGGCGCGGTCTGCCGTGGTGCGGGCCATGGCGAGATACCCCGCCACCGCCTGCGGGGCGTGCGTACGCAGCTCGCGCAGGTGCGCGGCCACCGTGCCCGCGTCTCCCCGGGCGACCGGTCCGGTCAGCGCCGCGTCACCCGAGCGCAGGGCGTTGTCCAGCGCCGCGCCGAGCAGCGGGCCGAGCATCCGGTCGGGGGCGGCCACACCGGCCTTCTCCAGCAGCTCCATGGACTGGGCGACCAGCGTGACCAGGTGGTTCGCGCCGAGGGCGAGCGCCGCGTGGTACAGCGGGCGGGACTCCTCCGCGATCCACTCGGGCTCACCGCCCATCTCGATGACGAGGGCCTCCGCGGCGAGCCTGAGCTCCTCGGGCGCGGTGACCCCGAAGGAGCAGCCGGCGAGCCGCTGGACGTCGACGGAACTCCCGGTGAAGGTCATCGCCGGGTGCAGGGCGAGCGGGAGGGCGCCGGCCCGCAGAGCGGGTTCCAGCACCCGCGTCCCGTACCGCCCGGAGGTGTGGACGACCAGCTGGCCCGGCCGGACCGCTCCCGTCCCGGCGAGCCCTTCGACCAGACCGGGCAGCGCGTCGTCGGGGACGGTCAGCAGCACGAGCTCCGCGCGGGCGAGGACCTCCGCCGGAGTGACCAGGGGGACGTCGGGGAGCAGGGCGGCGGCCCGGCGGCGGGACGCCTCGGAGACGCCCGAGACGGCGACCGGGCGGTGCCCGGCGAGCTGCAGGGACGCGGCCAGGGCGGGGCCGACCCGCCCCGCTCCGACGACGCCGACGGTGAGGCGTGCGGGGCGGTCCCTCGCGTCGAGGGATTCCTTGGAAACTGATGCGTTCACGCGGCGATGGCCTTCCGTTCCAGTCCGCGGGGGGTACCGGACGATTCCTCTGCATGCTACGCCAGCGATTCCAGGCACCCCGCGGCTGTCCACAGGCTGTGGGTAACCTCCGGACCCCGTCGAATGACGCCCACGGCCCGGGTGATGATCGTCCCATGGCAGTCACCGATGAGCAGAAGCAGCGGAACCGCAGGCTGACCGCATGGCAGCGGTCCACGAAGAGGCTGGCCCGCGCCTCGGCCGACCGCACGATGGGCGAGCGGCTGGCCGCCCTGGCGGCCGACGCCGGGACGGTCCACGACCTGACCGGCTGGACGGACGTCTACGGGGACGGGGTGGTCGCCGAGCTGGAGCGGCGGACGGCGGACCTCCTGGGCATGGAGGCCGCCGCCTTCTTCCCGACGGGGACGATGGCCCAGCAGGTCGCGCTGCGCTGCTGGGCCGGGCGTACGGGCAGCCAGGTCGTCGCCCTGCATCCGCTCTCCCACCCGGAGGTGCACGAGCGGGGAGCCCTAGCCTCGGTGAGCGGGTTGCGCACGGTCCACCCGACCTCCGAGCCGCGTCCGCCCACGGCCGGCGAGGTACGCGACTTCCCCGAGCCGTTCGGCACCCTGATGCTCGAACTGCCGCTGCGCGACGCCGGCTTCGTCCTGCCCTCGTGGGAGGAGCTGGAAGCGGTCGTGGCCGCCGCGCGCGACCGGGACGCGGTGGTCCACCTGGACGGTGCGCGGCTCTGGGAGTGCGGGCCGCACCTCGGACGCGGACTGCCGGAGATCGCGGCGCTGGCGGACAGCGTGTACGTCTCCTTCTACAAGTCCCTGGACGGCCTGTCGGGCGCGGTACTCGCGGGCCCGGAGTCCCTGGTCGACGAGGCCAGGACCTGGCGCCACCGGTACGGCGGGCAGGTCTTCCAGCAGTACCCGGCGGCTCTGTCCGCGCTGCTGGGCCTGGAGCGGGAGCTGCCGAGGCTGCCCTCGTACGTGGCGCACGCCAAGGTGGTCGCGGGGGCCCTGGCGGAGGGCTTCACGGAATCGGCGGTGCCGTGGGCACGGGTGCATCCGGAACCGCCGCACACCCACCAGTTCCAGGTGTGGCTGCCGTACGGCACCGACGTGCTGGACGAGGCCTCGGTGCGGCAGTCCGAGGAGACGGGCGTCACTCTCTTCCGGCGGTGGCTCGCCGGCCCGCCCGGGATCTCCTTCACGGAGGTCACCGTGGCGGCGGACGGACTCGACTGGACGGAGCGGGACGTACGGGCGGCGGTCGCCGGGTTCGTGTCACGGCTGGTCTGAGGCCCGGCCGCGGCCTGCGGCGGCCCTCCCCCGGCGCGGGCGTCCGGGTGCTGCCCGCCGAGGCCTGCGGGTGGCGCCCCGCGAGACCTTCGCGCGCCCTGCGACCTCTCCGCGGGAGGCGCTGGAGCCGTAGGGACATCAGGAGACGCGGGAGTCTCAGGAGACGCGGCGGGAGCCGCACGAGCCGCGGCAGAATGCTCCACCCGCTCGGGTCCGCGCTCCCTCCCCGGGCCGGCGCGAGGGCGGCATCCTGCGGGGGGCGGCGTATACCCGGCCAGGCGTGGAAACGTTCCGCCCGGTCGGGTTCGGGCGCGTCCCACCCGGTCGGCGGACCGGGTGCTCCGCCTTACGGCATCGCCACCCCGGCCGGGTCCGGGCGCG
>NZ_JBEXWB010000509.1:0-3316 GCF_040629645.1 Streptomyces sp. NPDC005899
ACGGGTTCCGCGACGAGCGCGCCGAGGGCGGTGAGGACGTCCAGGACGCGCGCCCGGCGGGTGGCGGCGCGGGCGGTGGCCGGGAAGCGGGCGACGGCGACCGGCCAGGCGGAGGGGGTGAGTGAACCGGCCAGATCGGTGAGGACGGTGACGTCCTCGGGGCACATCTCGGCGGGGCTGAGCAGGACCGTGTCGTGCGCCCGGTGCAGGGTGTCGCGCCACGTCTCGTCGCTGACGACGTGCAGCCCCTCGGCGACGGCGGCCTCGCAGGCCTCCCTGACCAGCTCCGGAGGGGCGACGGTCGCGGTCGGGTCGTCGACCACCGAGAGCAGGAGCAGGCGGGGCCGCCCGCCCTCGGCGCGTACCCTGCGCACCGTCTCCAGCAGGGCGTACGGATCGGGGACGCCGCCGCACTCCGCCGGGGTCGGCACGTGGTAGGCGGGCCGCCCGAGGAGACGGGCCTGCGGCATCCAGGAGGCCGGGCACGGCCGGGGCATGAGCACGTCCCCGCCGTGAGCGGCGATCAGTGCGAGCAGGAGGGGCTGGGCGCCGGGCGCGGCGGCGACGTCCTGCGGGGCGCAGGGCAGGCCGCGCCGGTCCCAGTAGGCGCAGGCGGCCTCCCGCAGGGCCGTGCCGCCGCCGGGCGGCTCGGGCCGGGGGCGGGCCGCCGACGCGGCCAGTACACCCGCGAGCTCGGGCAGGACGGGCAGCCCGGGGTCGGGGGCCGGCGGCCCGTACCGTACCGGGCCGTGGTCCTCCCGGCCGGGACGGGGCCGCTTCCGCTCGCTCGAGTGCATCCGGGGCCCTCCTCCGCCTGGCGACACCCTCAGGCCCCTTTATACGGAGGTTCCCCGCGGGCCGCCCCCGCACCCGGGTCCGGTAGGGCGGCCCGGCGTCACCCCGCGAAGGCCGTGCCCGGCAGTCCGTGCCCCGCGTCCGGCAGCACCAGGAGGGAGCCGGCCAGCGGGTGGGGGGCGTCCTGCCCGGTCCGGGCGGTGGATATGTACAGGTCGCGCAGGCCCGGTCCGCCGAACGCGCACGCGGTGGGCCGCCGCACCGGCAGGTCCACCACCCGGTCCGGCCGGCCGTCGGGGGTGTAGCGCCGCACCGCCGCACCGTCCCAGAAGGCGACCCAGACGCAGCCGTCGGCGTCCACCGTCAGCCCGTCGGGCCACCCGGAGCCCGGTTCCACGGTGACGAACGGGCGGCGGTTCACGACCCGCTCGCCGTCCACGTCGAACACGTCGATCCGCCGTGTCGGGGTGTCGATGTAGTACATGAGCCGGCCGTCCGGGCTCCAGCCGGTGCCGTTGCCGACCGTCACCGCGTCCGGTACGACCGTCACCGTGCCGTCCGGGGCGATCCGGGAGAGGCTGCCGCCCGCCTCGCGCTCGTCGTAGCGCATGGTGCCCGCCCAGAGGGCACCGTCCGGCGCCACGGCCGCGTCGTTGCCCCGGCGCCCGGGGACGGGGGCGTGCACCAGCCAGGAGAACGCCCCCTCGGCGTCGTAGAGCCCCACGCCGTCCCGGAGGTTGACGACGAGCCCGCCGCCGGCCCGCGGCTTGGCCGCGCCCACGTGCTGCTCGGTGGCCATGACCGTGCGGCGTCCGGTCGAGGGTGCGTAGGTGTGGACGCGGGCGGAGAGTATGTCCACCCAGATCAGCCGCCCGCTCGCCGCGTCCCAGGTGGGGCCCTCGCCGAGCTCGGCCCGCTCGCGCACGGCCACCTCCCAGGCCGGCGTCACGCCTGCGCCCTGTGGTGCCCGAGCCGGCCGGACAGCGCGTCGGCACCGCCCGCGGCGAGCCGGGCCAGCTCCGCCTCGCGCTCCTCGCTCCAGCGGATCATCGGTACGGAGATGGAGAGCGCGGCGACGACCCGGCCGGACCGGTCCCGGACCGGTGCCGCCACACAGCTCACGTCCGGATTCGACTCGCGGTGCTCGACCGCGACGCCCCGCTTGCGCACCACGGCGAGCGCCTCCCGCAGCTCCGCCGCGTCGGTGAGGCTGTTGTCGGTCATGGCGACGAGTTCGGTGTCGTCCAGGCGGGCGTCGAGCTCCGCCTCGGGGAGGGCGGCCAGCAGCAGCTTGCCGACGGCGGTGCAGTGGGCGGGCAGCTTGCGGCCGGCGGCCGAGACCATGCGCACCGCGTGGGTGGAGTCCACCTTGGCGATGTAGATGACCTCGGTGTCCTCCAGGATCGCCACGTGGACCGTCTCGCCGCAGGTCTCGGCGACCTCACGGGCGACCTGCTGCCCCTCGGCGGCCAGGTCGAGCTGTTCCGCGTACCGGCTGCCCAGCTGGTACGTGCGCACGCCGAGCCGGTAGCGGCCCGGCTGCCCGGGGACCGTGACCAGGTAGGAGCGGGCCGCCAGGGTGGTGAGCAGTTCGTGCACGGTGGTGCGTGGCAGTTGCAGTTTGCGGGTGACCTCGGGTGCGGAGAGGGTGCCCTCGCCCTGGAGGAACAGCTCGAGCACGTCCAGCGCCCTGGTCACCGCGGGGACGAGTCGTCCCATGTTCGCCCACCCATCTCGTTCGACACCCCGGCCATTGACCGGGATAACGAACGCAGGCTAGCCGTAGCCCGCTCGTCCGGGCAATGTCCACGACTGGGTGATGGGGGTGACACAGGGCAATTCATCGCTTGTGACCAGACAAATCCGGATGCATCACCGTCCGCAGGGCGCGCCTGCGGATTCACCGCCCGTCGCCAGGGTATTCGCTGTCCCATGGCCACACCGAGCAGCACCCCCTCTCCGCGGAGCTGGCGCCACCGGCTCCACGAACTCGATCTCGCCGCCTTCCGCAGCGTGGCCGAAAGACACTGGCCCGGTGCCGAGCCCGTCCTGCCCCGGCTGAGCCGCAGCGCCAACCACGGCCTGCTGTGGTTCGGGGCGGCCGCGGGCATGGCGGCACTGGGCGGCAGTGCGCGGTCCCGCCGGGCGGCGTTGCGCGGGGTCGCCTCGCTGGCCGTCGCCTCCGTCGCCATCAACACGGTGGGCAAGGGCGCGGTACGCAGAGATCGTCCGATACTGGACATGGTGCCGGTGATACGGCAGCTGAAGCGGCAGCCGTTCACCACGTCCTTCCCGTCGGGGCACGCCGCCTCGGCGGCCGCGTTCGCGACCGGCGTCGCCCTGGAGTCGAAGGGCTGGGGCGCTGTCGTGGCGCCGGTGGCGGCGGCCGTCGCGGCGTCCCGCGTCTACACCGGGGTCCACTATCCGAGCGACGTGGCGGCCGGCGCGATGCTGGGCGTGGGCGCGGCGTTCGCGCTGCGGGGCGTCGTCCCCACCCGTGGCCAGCTCCCGGCTCCCGGCC
>NZ_JBEXWB010000510.1:0-3302 GCF_040629645.1 Streptomyces sp. NPDC005899
TCACCCCCCGCCCCTGGCAGCCGCTAGCGCGCGGCTTGATACGGGTTGACCGCGTGGGTCTCTGCCGCGCCCCCCGCCGGTCGGGCGCCCCCCCGCGGTCACGCCCCCCGGGGGGGGGCGCCCCGCGTGCTCCGCCCGCTCCGACACGACGGCGCCGGTCCCCCCAGGTCGCGGGAACCGGCGCCGTCCTGCTCCGGCGGCTACGGGGAGACGCAGCCGATCGAGCCGACCGGGAAGTTGTTGCCGGTCGATGTCGCCGTGAATCCGAAGGTGACACTGCCCTCCGGGGCTATGGTCCGGTTGTAGTCGAGGTTCTTGACCGTGACGGTGCCGTCCGACCCGGTGCTCAGTACACCGTTCCAGACGCTGCTGACCTTGGCGCCCGTACCGGGAGTCCACTTGACGGCCCAGCCCTGACGTGGCGTGGTTCCGTGGTTCATGACCTGCACGGAACCCTGGAAACCGCCGCTCCAGGAGTTGGTCACCGTGTAGACGGCCATGCACCCGGTGTGCGGGTCGGTGGGGTCGGTGGGCGTGGGTGTCGGGTCGGTCGGTGTGGGCGTCGGGTCGGTGGGTGTCGGGTCGGGGGTCGGCGTGCTGCCCGAGCCCCGCATGCCGGTCACTTCGCCGTTGCCGCCGTCGAAGACGATGTCGGAGCAGGAGAAGAAGTTCTCCTGGCTGTCCGAGCGGACCCACTGGATGAACATCACCGCGTCACCGGAGCGGCCCGAGGGCAGGTTGAGGTCCCAGTAGTAGTGGCCGCCGTCCGTGCCCGGCGAGCCCGTCTGCGACGGGTTCGTGACGGTCTGGATCAGGTCGAGGTCGTCCCAGCCCAGTTCGGTGCTGGGGGAGTAGCCCGGCTTGGACACGTACACCCGGAACGAACCGGGGTGCGCCGCCCAGTTGCTGTGCTTGACCTGGATCTTCTTGCCGGACGTCAGGTGTGTCCGGGGCCAGTCGGAGCGGGCGGCGTTGTACCCGGTGAAGTTGTACGGCGACTTGTCACCGGCGCTGCACAGCTTCCCGTCCGGGACGTAACCCTGCCCCCGCCCGCCCGCGTTGGAGTCGAGCACGGCGAACCAGTTGTACAGGGCGGAGGCGCCGCTCTCGTTGAGCGCGGCCCTGCACGCCGGGTTGGTCGGGTCCAGGGCGCCGGTGCTGGTCTTGGCGTCCAGCCAGCAGAGGTACGTACGCGATCCCGGCGTCATCGTGACGCCGTGGGCCTGTGCGTTGCCCTGGCCCAGTAAGGCCAGGGCGATTCCGCCGAGCAGTGTCGCGAGCACCGCCGCCAGGGAAACGAGTTTCTTCTTGCCTCGAGCCATGGTGTCTCCTGTGCCTGTGTGGGGATCGTCTTCCGGTCGGACCCGTCTCCCGCGGCCACGGCCCATGGCCCCGCCGGGAGGCCCGCCTGGCGGGGAGGAGTGCGGGTACGAGGGTCCGGGGCGCTTGCGAAGGTCGTGGCGGTCGTGCGGCTGCGGTCGTCGGGCTCGTCGAGGGCGGTCCGGTCGGGGGCTCTCCCGGAGGGAGGACCGGGTGCGGCGGTCGAGCGGTGGGTCGCTCGTCCAACTGATCTTGGGAGCGCTCCCACGTGCTGGTCCGTAAGGGACTGTAGGAGCGTCACCGTGTCCCTGACAACCCATCGGACGGAACGCGTCGAACGGATTGCGAAGGGGCAGGTCAAGCCGGTCCGGCCGTTGCAGGGGAGCGCTCCCCGCGCTCGTCCGGCCGACGTCGTCGGGCAGGTGGACCGCGGCTCTCGTCGGCCCCGTCCTGGCGCGGGAGCGCTCCCCCCCAAGGCCCTGCCCGGTCCGCGTCGAGGTCCCGGCGGCTCGGGGACGTACGCCGGACACCACCGCGCACGACCGGTCCGGCCGGCGAACCGGAGCGGTCGGCGAACCGGAGCGGGCCGGCTGCTCCGATGCCCGGTGACGCTCCGGATGACCGGGGGCAGGCGCGCCTTCATCATGGGATGTGCGGTGGCCCGCCGGCCCGAGGCGGGCCCGATCGAGAGGACGGGCACACCCATGGCCAAGGACAAGAAGTTGAAGAAGGGCGACGACGTCACCTGGAACAGCCACGGGCAGACGGTCCCGGGCACGGTGCGCAAGAAGATCACCGAGCGGACCGAGGCGGCCGGCCGCACGGTGGACGCGTCGAAGGACGAACCGCAGTACGAGGTCGAGAGCGACAAGTCCGGGGCCCACGCCGTCCACAAGCCCGAGTCGCTGGACAAGGAGGGCGGCACGTCGTGACGGGTGGCAGTGACGCCGACCGCGAGGAGAGCGTGCGGCTCTTCGGTGAGGCGGTGAACATGACCGCCGGCGAGATGGAGAAGTGGCTCGACACGGAGGAGTCGCGTGGTGCCGGGCAGTCCGACGGCTCGGGCGAGAGCGTCGGGCACGCGTCCGGCCGCCGGATCGTCGGACTTCTGCGGACCAGGGAGGCCGACCTGACCGACGACGACATCGCGCACATGCGCAAGGTCGTCGGTTATGTGCACCGGCACGGGAAGCAGCGGCCGGACGGGGACGTCACGGACACGCGGTGGCGGTACTCCCTCATGAACTGGGGGCACGACCCGACGAAGTGACGGGGGGCCGGGTGAGTCCCGACGGGGTGGACCCGAAGAGAGGCCGCCCCCGGGCCGGGCGGGAACGGGCGGGATCCTGCACGGCGAAGGGCTCTCGCGCTCCGGCCGTGCGCCGGGGGCTCCGGCGGACCGTGCGGAGGTGCGGGACGCGCTCGGCCGGCGGTGCGGATCCGGGGATCGGTCGGTCGGCCGGACGAGCCGGGGCCCGTACGGAGCCGGGCTTGTTCAGCCCACCGTGCCGTCCACGTACTCGTTCAGGGCACGGCCCGGTCGCAGTGCGGGCCGGGCTCCCTCGAGGTGGAAATCGCCGAAGCCCATGATCGAGACGGTCTCACCGTTCCTGAGCCCCTCGGCGATCGTCCCGGGCCGGTCGACGGTGCCGAACAGTGCGTCCAGGACCTGCTCGACATGCTGTGCGGACACCTGCGCGGCGTCCCCGCCCGTCTTGCGGGCCGTTGCCTCGATGAGCGCGTTCCTGTCCATGACGACGTCTTCCTTCCCGGCTGCCGATGTGCTGCCCGGTGCGGGACCGGGCACGTGAACCCACGCACTCGCACCCAAGCACCCCGGCCCGGCCGCACGCCGCTGCGGGGCAGTGTGGCGCCCATGTTCACCGGTTCGCCGGAGGGTCGGCCGGTGCCGGGGGAACGTGGCCGGGTGGCGCCGGGCGTGCCCGGGCGCACGGGCCGGCCAGGAATGGCGCTCGGCCGGT
>NZ_JBEXWB010000511.1:0-3283 GCF_040629645.1 Streptomyces sp. NPDC005899
TCCTGTCCGAGGTGCGCGCCGGACGGATCCACATCGACGACTTCTGCCCGGAGCGGCTGGAGCCGAACAGTTAAGGTCGAGCGGGCCGCCGCGGGCGCCGCCCGGACGACGGTGGTCATCGAGAGCGGCTGGCCGACCCCCAGGCAGAAGCCCAGGGCGGCCAGCATCGGGGCGAGCCCCCACACGGGCACGGGCAGGGCGATGCCCGCGCAGAGCAGGCCGCCCAGCAGGCAGGTGGCGGCGAGCAGCGGCCCCCGGCCGAGGAGGCGCAGCATCGGCGTCATGACCAGCCGGCAGGCGATGGTGGCGGCGGCCCGCAGGCTGAGCAGCAGCCCGATCGTGGCGGGCGCGATGCCGCGGTGTTCGCCGACGACCGGCAGGTAGGCGGTGAGGATGTCGGTGGCGGACAGCACGGCGAGGCTGACGAGGATGCCGGCGGGCACGCCACGGGTCCGCAGGATCCGGCCGACGGGGACCTTCGGTGCCACGTGCGCCCGGGGGGCGTCCACCGGGCGGTGCTCGATGCGCCACAGGGCGGTGAAGGAGACGGCGGCGACGGCCGCCGAGACGAGCAGGGCCAGGGCGCTCGTGCCGGCCATCGCGCCGTCCCGCCCGGAGACGAGGTATCCGGCGGCGATCGGGCCGATCAACTGGCCGAGGGAGGCGCCGATGGTGAAGTGGCCGAAGTTGCGGTCCTGCTCGGCGGGGGCCGACTGCCGGGCGACGAGCGACTGGGCGCCGATGACGAAGCAGAGGTGGCCGAGGCCCATGACCCCGCTCCAGGCCGCGAGCGCGGCCAGGGAGCCGGCACCGCCGCCGAGGGCGCAACCCGCGGCGATCAGGGCGACGCCGGCGGGGAGCAGGGGCGCGCAGCGGCCGTGGTCGGTCCTGCGGCCGAGGGGCACGGCGGCGAAGAGCGGCAGGAGGGCGTACGCGCCGGCGATGACGCCGATCGCCCGCTCGTCGGCGCCCAGGGAGAGGGCCCGGTAGGAGACGGCGGGCCGGGCCATCGACACGGCCCCCTGCGCGAACGCGAAGGCGATGACGAGGCGCAGCAGCCAGCCCCTGCCGGGCCGCGGTTCCGGGTGCGCCATCAGAGGATGCCGAAGAGGATTCCGGCGCCGAGGACCACGAGCGAGGTGAGCACGGCCCACTTGACGGTGAACCTGGTGTGGTCGCCGAACTCGACCTTGGCCATGCCGACCAGGACGTACACGGCGGGCACGAGCGGGGACGACATGTGCAGGGGCTGGCCCACGATGGAGGCGCGGGCGATCTCCAGCGGGGAGACGCCGTGGGCGGCTCCGGCCTCGGCGAGCACGGGCAGGACGCCGAAGTAGAAGCCGTCGTTGGACATGAAGTAGGTGAGGGGCAGGCTCAGCAGGCCGGTGACCAGCGCCATGTGGGGGCCCATGGCCTCGGGGACGGCGCCGACGACCCAGTCGGCCATGTGCTCGACCATGCCCGTGCCGGTGAGGACACCGGTGAAGACGGCGGCGGCGAAGACCATGCCGGAGACGTTGAGTACGTTGTCGGCGTGGGCCGCGATGCGGGCCCGCTGGTCGGGCATGTGGGGGAAGTTGACGGTGAGCGCGAGGGCGGCGCCGAGCAGGAAGAGGACCGGGATCGGCATGAGTTCGAGGATCATGGCCGCGAGGAGGGCGACGGTGAGACCCGCGTTGAACCAGTAGAGCCGGGGCCGCAGGGTGGCCCTGTGGGGGTCGAGTCCCTTGAACTCCTCCTCGCCCTCCCCGTCCTCCCCGGGCTGCGCGTCGCGCCCCGCGGCGCCGGCCGCGCCACCGCCGGGGGAGGACCCGGTGCCCGGGGCGGGACGGTCCCCGCCGCCGGCCGCGCCCACCAGGACGGTCTCCGGCTTCGTCTCCAGGACGTCGCCGAGCGTGAGCGTGCCGAGCCGCTTGCGCTCGCGGCGGCCCAGGACACAGGCCAGCAGGATGACGGCGAGGAGGCCGACGGCGAGTGCCGGGATCATCGGGACGAAGATGTCCGCCGCGTCCAGCTTCAGCGCGGTGGCCGCACGGGCCGTGGGACCGCCCCAGGGCAGGGTGTTCATGACCCCGTTCGCCGTGGCCGCGACACCGGTCATCACCACCAGGCTCATCTTCAGCCGCTTGTAGAGCGGGTACATCGCCGACACGGTGATCATGAAGGTGGTGGAGCCGTCGCCGTCCAGCGAGACGATCGCGGCGAGCACGGCCGTCCCGACGACGATCCGCATCGGGTCGGCCTTGCAGAAGCGCAGGATGCCCCGGACGACCGGGTCGAAGAGGCCGACGTCGATCATGACGCCGAAGTAGACGATGGCGAACATCAGCATCGCCGCGGTCGGCGCGAGGTTGCCGACGCCCTCGATGACGTAGTCGCCGAGCTTCGCGCCCTGGCCGACGGCCACGCAGAAGAGGGCGGGGATCAGGACCAGCGCCGCGATGGGCGACATCTTCTTCATCATGATCAGGACCAGGAAGGTCGCGATCATGGCAAATCCGAGGATTGTCAGCATGTGGGATACCTAACGTTCACCTTTGAACTCGCACCGGACTCGGCGGTCCGGATGACGTTAGGGGTCCCGTAGAGGGGTTAACAAGATGTCGACGTGTGAGCAATACGAGCAGAACCCCAGGTCAGCGAGCTGGTGAGACGGAGACGGGGATGGCGTTGAGCACGGCGGTGCCGGAGAGCGGGTCCAGCAGCGTGCCGCTCAGCAGCTGGTTCACGTTGACTCCCGGCTCCTCGCGGGCGACGGACATGCGGGTGCCGGGGCGGCTGTGGCCCCAGCCGTGCGGGAGGCTCACGACCCCGGGGCGCACGGCGTCGGTGACCTCCACGGGTGCCTCGACCTCCCCGCCGGCGGCGGTGACGCGGGCCGCCGTGCCGTCGCCCAGTCCGAGGCGGGCGGCGTCGTCGGGGTGGATCTGCAGGGTGCAGACGTTGGAGCCGCCGCGGAGCGGGGCGATGTTGTGCATCCAGCTGTTGTTGGACCGCAGATGGCGGCGGCCGACCAGGACGAGGCCGGCCGCGCGCGTGCCGAGGGCCGCCCGCAGCCGGGGCAGGTCGGCGGCGACCGGAGCGGGCAACAGCTCGATGCGTCCGCTGCGGGTCTTGAGCAGCTGGGGTATGCGGGGCTTCAGCGGACCGAGGTCGATGCCGTGCGGATGCTCCAGGAGCCGCTCCAGCGTGAGCCCGTACGGGCCCAGGCGCAGCATCAGGTCGAGGCGCCGCTCGGCCCCGGTGCAGCCGGTCAGTTCGGCGGCGAGCGACTCGGGGG
>NZ_JBEXWB010000512.1:0-3277 GCF_040629645.1 Streptomyces sp. NPDC005899
GCTCGTTCGCGTCGGGGCGGGTGGAGGTCTTCGGGGGGGCGGACGCGTGGCGGCCCCCGGGGCGCGCGTAGCTCCCCGGGGGCCTCCTCGGGCGGGGGTCACACCTGTACGCGACGCTCCACCACGTCGACGAGCTTGGCGATCGCCTCGTCACGGGCGATGCCGTTCTCCTGCGAGCCGTCGCGGTAGCGGAAGGACACCGTCCCCGCGTTCATGTCCTCGTCGCCGACGATGACCATGAACGGGACCTTGGCCTTCTGGTGGTTGCGGATCTTCTTCTGCATCCGGTCCGAGGAGGCGTCCACCTCGATCCGCAGCCCCTTCCTGCGCGCCTCGGCGGCGAACTCCTGGAGGTACGGGATGTGGGTGTCGCCGATCGGGATGCCGACCGCCTGGACGGGGGCCAGCCAGACCGGGAACGCGCCCGCGTAGTGCTCGAGCAGCACCGCGAAGAAGCGCTCGATGGAACCGAACAGCGCGCGGTGGATCATGACCGGGCGCTGCTTGGTGCCGTCCGGCCCGGTGTACTCCAGGTCGAAGCGCTCCGGCAGGTTGAAGTCGAGCTGCACGGTCGACATCTGCCAGGTCCGGCCGATGGCGTCCTTGCACTGCACGGAGATCTTCGGGCCGTAGAACGCGGCGCCGCCCGGGTCCGGGACCAGCGGCAGGCCCTGCTTCTCGGCGACCCGGCGCAGCGTCTCGGTGGCCTCTTCCCATGCCTCGTCCGAGCCGACGAACTTCTCGGGGTCCTTGGTGGAGAGTTCCAGGTAGAAGTCGGTCAGGCCGTAGTCGCGGAGCAGGTTCAGGACGAAGGTGAGCGTCCGGTCCAGCTCCTCGGCCATCTGCTCGCGGGTGCAGTAGATGTGCGCGTCGTCCTGGGTGAAGCCGCGCGAACGGGTCAGGCCGTGCACGACACCCGACTTCTCGTACCGGTACACCGTGCCGAACTCGAAGAGGCGGAGCGGCAGTTCGCGGTAGGAACGGCCCCGCGCGTCGAAGATCAGGTTGTGCATCGGGCAGTTCATCGGCTTGAGGTAGTAGTCCACCCCGTCGTCGAGCTGCATGGGCGGGTACATACCGTCGGCGTACCAGTCGAGGTGACCGGACTTCTCGAAGAGCTTGCCCTTGGTGGCGTGCGGGCTGTAGACGAACTCGTAGCCCTCCTCCTCGTGGCGGCGCCGCGAGTAGTCCTCCATGGCCCGCCGGATGACGCCGCCCTTGGGGTGGAAGACGGCGAGGCCGGGGCCGATCTCGTCGGGGAAGGAGAAGAGGTCCAGCTCGTTGCCGAGCTTGCGGTGGTCGCGCTTGGCGGCCTCCTCCAGGAAGGTGAGGTGCGCCTTCAGCTCGTCCTTGGTGGGCCAGGCGGTGCCGTAGATGCGCTGGAGCATCGGGTTCTTCTCGCTGCCCCGCCAGTAGGCCGCCGCGTTCCGCATCAGCTTGAACGCGGGGATGAAGCGCGTGGTGGGCAGGTGCGGGCCCCGGCAGAGGTCCTTCCAGCACAGCTCGCCGGTCTTGGCGTCCAGGTTGTCGTAGATGGTCAGCTCGCCGCCGCCGACCTCGACGTCCGCGCCGTCGTCCGTGGAGGCCGCGCCCTTGATGCCGATGAGCTCCAGCTTGTACGGCTCGCCGGCGAGCTCCTCGCGGGCCGCTTCGTCGCTCACGACGCGGCGGGAGAACCTCTGGCCCCGCTTCTGGATCTCCTGCATCTTCTTCTCGATGGCCTTGAGGTCCTCGGGCGTGAACGGCTTCTCGACGTCGAAGTCGTAGTAGAAGCCGTCCTTGACCGGCGGGCCGATGCCCAGCTTGGCCTCGGGGTGCAGTTCCTGCACGGCCTGCGCCATCACGTGCGCGGTGGAGTGCCGCAGGATGTTCAGGCCGTCCTCGGAGGAGATCTCGACCGGCTCGACGACCTCTCCGTCCCCGAGCTCGTAGGCGAGGTCCCGCAGCTCGCCGTCGATCCGGGCGGCGACGACGGTGCGCTGCCCGGGGAAGAGCTCGGCGGCCGTCGTGCCCGTCGTCACCACGTGCTCTTCCCGCTCGGAATCGCGTTGGATGATCACACGGACGTCTGACACCGGTCTCTCCTGACTGAGGGGGTGCGCCGCATTCTCCTTGCGCGCGCATGGGGAATCGTACCGAGCCGGGGGGCCCGGACGCGAAAGGGATACCGGGGACGCCTACCCCTCCTCCCCGGTGCAGGCCTCCTCGAAGTGGTCGACGTTCTCCTGGAGCGACTTCATCAGCCGGTCCCGTTCCGCCTCGTCCACCTGGACCGGCGCGACCTGCGCGGCACCGGTGAGCCGCCGGAACCCCCCGCGGTTCTCCAGCCTGCCCTCCACCCGCAGCGGCAGCCCGACGAGATGCGCGTGGCCGGCGATGCGGTACGCCTCCTCGTCCAGCTCCATCCGCACGTGCGCGACCTCGGCGCCCGCCAGCACCCGCAGCCGTACGACGCCGGGGCCGCGCGGCCCGGTGCGGCACAGCCGTACGACGGCGCCGGTGATGCGGACCGGGACGGAGGGCTCACCGGCGAGGTAGCGCGCCCCCGCCAGGCGAAGGGCGGGCAGGTCGCCCGGGGAGAACTCGACGGGCCCGGGGTGCTCGGGGCAGCCCCGGGGCGTACCGGCGGCGGGGGCCCAGGCCATGGTGACCGTGCTGCCTTCCGTGCCACGGACCAGGGCGACGACCGCCTCGGTCAGCTCACGGCTGACGCCCGCGGCGACGGCCGTGTCGAAGGCGTCCGGGGCGCCGGTGGCGCGCTGGTAGTCGACGGCCTCCCGGGTCGCGTGGAGGGCCTGGTACAGCCGCACGGCGACGGCCCGCCCCGAGGTGACGGGGACGAACGCGGTCAGTGCGCGTCCGCCGGGCGAGGGATCCACCAGGATGCCCTCCAGGGCGGCACGGGCCTTCCTGCGGTGGCGTGCGCCGTGGTGGCCGGCCCGGCCGCGGGTCGCGAGCGCCCCGGCGAGCAGGATCTGCCGGGCGGCCGTGCGCAGCGCCTCCGCCTCGGTCCACCCGGCGGCTCCGGCCGCGCCCTCCGGCACGGCCCGCCACCAGCGGATCTCGTCGCTGGGCACGCTGAGCGCGACGAGGATGTCGCGCGCGGACGGGGCGGGGGTGCGGGAGAGGGCGGTGAGGGCTTCGGCGAGCAGGTCCTCGCTGTCCGGGAAGGCGGTCGTCTCGGGGACGAGGAGGCTGGTGCCGGGGGCGTCGCAGCCGGGCGGGGTCCACCGGCCGTAGCGTCCGCCGGCGCCACCGCTCCTGCGCCAGCCGTGCC
>NZ_JBEXWB010000513.1:0-3239 GCF_040629645.1 Streptomyces sp. NPDC005899
GGTGTGGAAGAGGAGTCCGGATTGGAGCGGGGTCAGCGGCCACACGTCCCGCAGCCCGGGATACCGGGCCTCCCACCCCTCGATCTCCCGCTGGGAAACCTCCACCAACGGCACGTCCGACGGCGTCAGACCACCACCCGCACCCTCCACGAACCCCGCCAGACCCAACAACGCCCGCGACCACAACCCCGCGAGCTCCTCCACCTCACCCCGATCCAGCACCCCCGACGGGAAGGAGAACACCGCCTCCAGACACGGCCCCCCCACCCCGTCCGACACGAACGCACCGATCTCCAACGCCGACAACGCCGGCATGTCCGCATCGAACTCCGACTCGATCTCATCCACACCCATCACCTGGGACCACCCCAGGCCACGCAACTCCTCCGGCATGTCCGCCACCGAAAAACGCCCCAGATAATTGAACCCGATCTGCGGCACCGGCAACCCCGCCAGCACACCCCCCGTCCCCTCGTTCAGATACCGCAACAACCCGAACCCCAGACCCCGGTCCGGAACCCGCAACAACTGCTCCTTCACCGCCTTCACCACACCACCCGCGGCCACACCCGACGCGAACACCTCATCCGCATCGAAGCCCGACACATCCAACCGCACCGGGAACATACTCGTGAACCATCCCACCGTCCGCGACAGATCAGCCCCCTCCACCACCCCCTCCTCACGACCATGCCCCTCCAACCGCACCAACACATCCGACTGATCCACCCCACGCAACCCACGCCACCGCGCCACCGCCACCGCGAGCCCCGCCAGCAACCCGTCATTCACCCCCGCACGAAAAGCAGCAGGCACACCCGACAGCAACGCCTCGGTCACCCCCGCACCCACCACCACCCGCACACTCTCCACAGACCCCATCGAATCCACCACCGGATCCACCCGACGACGCCCCAACACCGCATCCGGACCCGACAACACCCCCTCCCAAAAACCCAACTCCCCCACCCGCGAAACAGAACCCGCCTCACCCACCAACGCATGCGACCACCGACGCACCGACGTCCCCACCGCCGGCAACACCGCCACCTCACCCACCCGCACCCGCGACCACGCCGCCGCCAGATCCGGCAACAACACCCGCCACGACACACCATCCACCACGAAGTGATGCAACACCAGCAACAACCGGCCCGGCACCGACACCCCCGCGTCGAACCACACAAACCGCGCCATCACCCCACCGACCGGATCCAGACCACCCAACGCCGCATCCAACTCGACCGACGCGAGATCCCGCCACCCCACCGAATCCCACACACCATCACACACCACACGCCGCACCAGATCCCCCACCCGAACCGAACCCACCGGCCCGACCTCCAGAACCCGACCAGCCCCCACACCCACCAACCTCGACCGCAACAGATCATGCCGATCCACCACAGCCGACAACACCGCCTCCAACCCCACACCATCAATCCCCACCGGAAGATCCACCAGGGAGGTCATCGAAAAGGCGCGGGTGTCTCCCGGCATGTCCATGAGCCAGTGGCCGGCGGGCATCAGCGGCATGGTTCCTTCACCGCCGCCCTCCAGTTCGGCGAGCACCACCGCGGCCCCCGACTCCCGGGCGCGCAAAGCCAGTTCCCCCACCGTTCGGCAGTCGAACACATCACGCGGACTCACCTCGACACCCCGCGCCCGCGCCCGCGTCACCACCTGGATCGACCGGATGCTGTCCCCGCCCACCGCGAAGAAGTCGTCGTCCAGACCCACCCGCTCCAGACCCAGTACCTCCGCGAACACACCCGCCAGCACCACCTCACGCGGTGACCGCGGCTCCCGGTACTCACCCGCGACCGACTCCGGCTCGGGAAGCCCCTTGCGGTCGACCTTGCCGTTGAGGTCCAGGGGCAGCCGGTCCAGCAGCACGAACGCCGACGGCACCAGGAACTCCGGCAACCGCTCCGCCACGAAACGCCTCAACTCGGCCAGGTCGATCTGCGCGTTGATGTCGACGTCCACCGCGCCGTCCGGTCCGGTGGGGGCCGCGGCCCGCACCGGTACCACGTAGGCGACGAGCTGTTTGCCGCCCGAGGCGGGCACCTCCCGGACGAGGAGGACGGACTGTTCCACGCCCGGGTGTTCGGCCAGGACGGCCTCGACCTCGCCCGGTTCGATGCGGAACCCGCGGATCTTCATCTGCGAGTCGATGCGGCCGATGTACTCCAGCTGGAGATCGGGGTTCCAGCGGACGAGGTCGCCGGTGCGGTACATGCGCTCGCCCGCCGGGCCCCAGGGATCGGCGACGAAACGCTCGGCCGTCAGCCCCGGCCGGCCCAGATACCCGCGGCCGATCGCACCCCCCACGTACAACTCACCCGTCACCCCCACCGGAACCGGCTGCATACCCGGCCCCAGCACATACGCCCGCATGTTCCCCAGAGGAGTACCGATGGGCACGTTCCCCGCCCCGGTCCATCCGTCCGGCAGGGCGTAGGTGGTGGCGTAGAAGTCCTCCGTCTGCCCGTACGCCTGCATCAGACGCGCGCCGGGTATCGCCGTGCGCACCTTCTCCAGCAGTGAGGCGGACAGGGCGTCGCCGCCCAGGACCACGGTGCCGACGTCCATCTTCCCCGCCACCTGGTCGAGCACCCGCTCGAAGACCGAGGGGACCGCCTGGAGGGCTCCGCCGCTCCAGGATCCGCGCTCGGCGAGTTCGAGCACGTCCCGGACGATCTCCACGCCCGCGCCACGGGTGAGCGAGCTGAAGATCTCGAAGACGGAGACGTCGAAGTTGATCGACGTGGCGCCGAGAACCATCGTGCCGGCCTGGATGTCGAACGCCTCGGCGAGTCGGGAGACCCCGTTGACGAGGTTCGCGTGGCTGATGGCCACGCCCTTCGGTGTGCCGGTGGAACCGGATGTGTACATCACGTACGCCACGTTCTCCGGCCGCAACGCAGCACTCCGCTCCCCGTCCACCAGATCCGAACCGTCACCACGCTCCAGATCCAGCTCCTCCCACAACAACCGCGGCACCCCACCCTCCGGCACCACCCCCGCCGTCGCCACATCCGTCAGCACCCACTCCGGCCGCGCCTGCGACAACACGAAATCCAACCGCCGACTCGGATACCGCGGATCGATCGGCAGATACCCCGCACCCGACTTCAAGATCCCCAGCAGACCCACCACCAGATCCGCCGACCGCGGCAACGCCAACCCCACCAACGACTCAGGACCCACACCCCGACCCACCAGCACACGCGCCA
>NZ_JBEXWB010000514.1:0-3236 GCF_040629645.1 Streptomyces sp. NPDC005899
GCGCCCACAGCGGGCCCGCGCCCCCCCCCGCGCGGCGGCCGCGCCGCGGGGGGGCGGCGACCCGGCCGGGGTCGGTGTCGGGCAGGTCGGCGGTGAGGTCGGTCAGGGTGCGCAGCAGTGCGGTCCCCGGCCCGTCGGTCGTGGCACGGGGGGAATCGGCTGACGCGGTCGCTGAGACCGGATCGGCGGGCGCGATGGTCACTGGGGCTATCCCTCGCTCGGCTCGGGGCCGGCGGGAGCGGAGGCAGCCGGCAGGGCGGTGCCCCGGACACGGGCAGCACTCCGCACGGCGTCCACCGGCCCTCCGCGGGGCCCGGACGTCTCGGCACCCGGATCGGTCGAACCGGGCGCACCGTCGGCAGGTCTTCGGACTTCCGGGGTACGCGGGGCACACCGGTCACACCGTTGCGGGACAGTTCCGGATTCGCACCGGATTCCCCTGCGGCGACAGCGAGCATGAGCATACATGTGGGGGCCGCCTGCTGAGGCGGCCCCCACATGTTGTGTCGCGACGGCTCAGAGCTCCAGCCGGAAGGTCAGCAGCGGGAGGTTCGGGAGCGGCGCCCAGTCCCGTTCGGGGGTCCGTACGAAGCCGAGGCGCCGGTAGATCCGGTGGGCCCCCCGCATGGCCGGCTGCGTCGACAGGACGAGGCCCGTGAGCCCTCCGGCGGTGCGTGCCCGGTCGATGCAGGCCCGCACGAGCGCCTCGCCCGCCCCGCGCCCCCGCGCCTCCGGGGAGACGGCCAGCATCCGGAACTCGGCCTCGCCCTCGCCGGCGACGTCCGCCCACGGGCTGCCGGGCCCGACGTACGTGACACCGCCCAGCAGTTCGTCCCCGGCGCCCAGGGCGACCAGCACCTCGGCCTCGGCCGCCCGCCGTCCCACCGCGCGCAGCTGCCGCAGGTACGGATCGTCGGCTCCGAAGGACAGGAGCCCGTCCCCGAGGTACGCCTGCGCGGTGATCTCGCCCAGGACCTCGTGCTCCTCGGGGCGGACCGGCCTTATCGATACGTCCATGGCGGCAGTCTGCCGCACGCCGGGTGCGTGCCGCGCCGGGTTTCGTCCTCCGCCCGCTTCCCCGCCCGCTCAGGACGCGTTCCCGCATGTGCCCTCGCTCGGTGGCGCGGGCCCCGAAGCACCTGAGCCGCCACGGCCCGCGGGGCGGGGCGTGGCGGCTGAGGGGTGTGGTGCGGTGGGGTCAGTGACCGCCCGGCGCGCCCACGGTCGCGGGCGGGAGGTCCGCCTTGACGCCCGGGTCGCCCACGTCCGCGGTGTAGTCGGACGGAGAGGTCTCGTCCACGCCGGCCGGCGCCTTCACGGCGTTCAGGACGAACGTGAGGACGACGACCACGACCACGTTGAGGACGAACGCGGTGAGACCGATGTAGCCGATCTCGCCGATGCCCGGGATCTCCTTCGAGGAACCGCCGAAGTGCTTCTGGGTCGGGCTGGCGACCCCGTACGCGGCGATCGTGCCGTAGAGCATGCCGACCGCCCAGCCGGCGATCAGGGCCCAGCGGTGGAACCAGCGGGTGAAGAGGCCGCCCACCAGGGCCGGCATCGTCTGGAGGATCCAGATTCCGCCGAGCAGCTGGAAGTTGATGGCCACCGTCTTGTCCATGGTGAGGACGAAGGCGAGCGCCCCGACCTTGACCAGGAGCGAGACCAGCTTGGAGACCTTCGTCTCCTGGGCGGGTGTCGCGTCCGGCTTGATGAAGTCCTTGTAGATGTTGCGGGTGAACAGGTTGGCCGCGGCGATCGACATGATCGCGGCGGGCACCAGGGCGCCGATGCCGATGGCGGCGAAGGCCACCCCGGCGAACCAGTCGGGGAACATGTTCTCGAACAGCTGCGGGATGGCGAGCTGGCCGTTGTCCACCTTGATCCCGGCCGCGATCGCCATGAACCCGAGCAGCGCCAGCAGGCCCAGCATCAGCGAGTACAGCGGCAGGATCGTGGTGTTGCGCCGGATGACCTCACGGCTGCGGCTGGAGAGCGTGGCCGTGATCGAGTGCGGGTACATGAAGAGCGCCAGCGCCGAGCCCAGGGCCAGCGTGGCGTAACCCCACTGCCCCATCTCGCCCGGCACGAGGGCGCCGCGCGGCTTGCCGGTGGCCTCGTTCGTCTGCGCGAAGGCGTCGCCCGCCTTGGCGAAGATGTCGTCGAAGCCGCCGAGCTTGATGGGGATGTAGATGATCGCCACCGCGATGACCAGGTAGATCAGGCCGTCCTTGACGAACGCGATGAGCGCCGGCGCGCGCAGCCCCGAGGAGTACGTGTACGCGGCGAGGACGGCGAAGGCGATGAGCAGCGGCAGGTCCTTGACGAACCAGTGCGTGTTCTCGCCGCCGCCGACGCCCATGACGTCCAGCACGGCCTGGATGCCCACCAGTTGCAGCGCGATGTACGGCATCGTGGCGAGGATGCCGGTGAGCGCGACCGCCAGCGAGAGGCCCTTCGAGCCGAACCGGCCGCGGACGAAGTCCGAGGTGGTGACGTAGCCGTGCTTGTGGGAGACGGACCAGAGCCGGGGCAGGAAGGTGAAGATCAGCGGGTAGACGAGGATCGTGTACGGGACGGCGAAGAAGCCCGCCGCTCCGGCCGCGTAGATCGCCGCGGGCACGGCCACGAAGGTGTAGGCCGTGTACAGGTCGCCGCCGAGCAGGAACCAGGTGACCCAGGTGCCGAACGACCGTCCGCCCAGCCCCCATTCGTCGAGGGTGGCCTCCGACTCGGCCTTGCGCCAGCGGGAGGCCATGAAGCCGATGACCGTGACGGCCAGGAAGAAGAAGATGAAGACGGCGAGTGCCACGCCGTTCACGCCGTCCTTCATGCTGACGCACCCCCCTTGCGGGCGCGCTGGTCACGCTGCCACAGCTTGTACGCGATCATGGTGAGTGCGGTCGAGATGAGCACCCAGAGCATCTGGTACCAGTAGAAGAACGGAATGCCTATGAAGGTCGGTTCGACCTTCGCGTAGGAGCTCACCCAGAGCATGGCCACGAACGGCGCGATCAGGCACACCGCGATGACCGCCCTCGCGGGTGTCACTGTCGGTGGCTTCGTGTCGGTATCTTCTGACATCTGGCGACTCCGTCCCCTCACTGATCACCTTTGTAATGGGCACGAAATCTAGGCGAGCCTTCCGGCCACCGTCACCCCCTGTCCGCATTGCGGTCCTGCAACGGTCCGCAGGCGCCCGACATGACTGATCCCCCCGCGGTCGCGGGGGGATC
>NZ_JBEXWB010000515.1:0-3232 GCF_040629645.1 Streptomyces sp. NPDC005899
GCCGGCCCGCCGGGAACCGCCCGCCGGGCCGGAAGGGCGACCGCCGCGCTCCCGCCGGTCGCGGAGCCGGGACGCCGTCAGCGGTCCCTCTCCAGGAGACGGCCGGTGGGTTCGGTGAGGACGCCGCCGGCCGCGATCCGGGTGCCGCGCAGCCAGGTGGACCGGACCACGCCGTGCAGGGTCCTGCCCGCGTAGGCGGTGACCTGGTTGCGGTGGAACAGCTCGGCCGGGTCGACGGTGAAGGTCTCGTCGGGGGCGAGGACCGCGAAGTCCGCGTCCCGCCCGGCCTCGATGGCGCCCTTGCGGGTGAGTCCGGCCAGCCGGGCGGGCGCGGCGGACATCCAGCGGGCGACGTCGTCGAGGCTGTGGCCGCGCCGGCGGGCCTCGGTCCAGATGGCGGGCAGCCCCAGTTGGAGGGAGGAGATCCCGCCCCACGCGGAGGCGAAGTCGGGCGTCTTGAGGTCGGTGGTGCACGGCGAGTGGTCGGAGACGACGCAGTCGATCGTGCCGTCGGCGAGTCCGGCCCACAGGGCGTCCTGGTTGGCGGCCTCGCGGATGGGCGGGCAGCACTTGAACTCGGTCGCGCCGTCCGGGACCTCCTCGGCGGTGAGGGTGAGGAAGTGCGGGCAGGACTCGACGCTGACCCGGACCCCCCGCCGCTTGGCGGCCGCGATGAGCGGCAGGGCGTCGCTGGAGGAGAGGTGCAGGACGTGGATCCGCGCGTTCAGCCTCTCGGCGTGCGCGATGAGGCTCTCGATCGCGGTGTTCTCGGCGTCGCGCGGCCGCGAGGCGAGGAAGTCGGCGTACGCGGGGCCGCCGCGCTGGGGTGCGGAGGCCAGGTGGTGGGGGTCCTCCGCGTGGACGATCAGCAGACCTCCGAACCCGGCGATCTCGGCCATCGAGCGGGCCAGCTGCTCCTGGTCCAGCTCGGGGAACTCATCGACCCCGGACGGTGAGAGGAAGCACTTGAAGCCGAAGACCCCGGCGTCGTGCAGCGGGCGGAGGTCCTTGGTGTTGTCCGGGATCGCCCCGCCCCAGAAGCCCGTGTCGATGTGTGCCTTGGGGCCGGCCACCCGCTGCTTGACGCGCAGGTGTTCCACGGTGGTGGTCGGGGGCAGGGAGTTGAGCGGCATGTCCAGCAGCGTCGTGATGCCGCCCGCCGCCGCGGCACGGGTGGCGGTCCAGAAGCCCTCCCACTCGGTCCGGCCCGGGTCGTTCACGTGGACGTGCGTGTCCACCAGGCCGGGGAGCAGTACGTCGTCGCCGAGCTCCTCCACGCGGGCGCTGGCCGGCAGCTCGGCGTCGTGCGGCAGGACTGCCTCGATCGCGCCGCCCGAGACGAGCACGGCGGCGGGCCGGGTCCCGTCCGGCGTGACGACGCGCGTCGAGCGCAGGACGAGTCCGGCGCCGGCCCCGGTGTCCGACCTCCGGTCCGCCTTCGCGTCCGCCTTCTTCATGCCCGCCTCCACGTCCGCATCGGACACTCGCGCTCCTCACTCAGGATTTCAACGAACTGTTGAAGGAGTCTTCACTCGTCGGGTCGGCCCGTCAAGGCCTCCCCCTCCCTTCGGCCCGGCCGGAGGGAGGGATCGGATCCTGATTGGAGGTTTCCACGAAGTAGAAGTCGAATTTCGCAGAGCGGAACGTAGAATGGGCCAGGAGCGACCTCACCGGATACCGGGCCGACCACGGGCCTGGACACCGACACCGGGACAAAACAGGTCCTGACCGGCAAGGACGCCGCACCGGGAGCAGTGGGCCGATCGGGAACAGCCCGGTAGGCTGCTGCCTTGCCTCCGCTTCGAAAGGACCGTTGACGTGCCGCCGTCCCACGCCAGCACTTCCGACTCCAAGCCCGCCGGTCCCAGTGGCGGGGTGCAGTCCCTCGAGCGCGCCTTCGACCTGCTGGAGCGCATGGCCGACGCCGGGGGCGAGGTCGGGCTCAGCGAGCTCTCCGCGAGCAGCGGACTGCCGTTGCCGACGATCCACCGGCTGATGCGCACGCTGGTGGTGTGCGGATACGTGCGCCAGCAGCCCAACCGCCGCTACGCCCTGGGCCCGCGGCTCATCCGGCTCGGCGAGTCCGCGGCCCGCCTGCTGGGCACCTGGGCCCGGCCCTACCTCCAGCGCCTGGTCGAGGAGACCGGCGAGACGGCGAACATGGCCCTGCTCGACGGGGACGAGATCGTCTACGTCGCCCAGGTGCCGTCGAAGCACTCGATGCGCATGTTCACCGAGGTGGGCCGCCGGGTGCTCCCCCACTCCACCGGCGTGGGCAAGGCGCTGCTCGCGCACACCCCGGCGGACGAGGTCCGGGCACTCCTCGCCCGGACGGGGATGCCGGCGGCCACCGAGAAGACCATCACCACGCCGGACGGCTTCCTCGACGCGCTGGAGCAGGTGCGCCGGGCGGGCTACGCGGTGGACGACAACGAGCAGGAGATCGGGGTCCGCTGCCTCGCGGTCTCCGTGCCCGACTCCCCCACCTCGGCCGCCATCTCGATCTCCGGTCCGGCGGGCCGGGTGACGGAGGCCGCGACGGAGCGGATCGTGCCGACCCTCCAGCAGATCGCCAAGGAGCTCTCGGAGGCGCTGGCCAGCAGCGGCGGCCCGACCGGCTGACCCACGGCCACCGCGCGCCCACCCCGGTCCCGCGGATCCTCGCGGAGGCGGGCGCCACCCCCATCCGCGCGGCGGCCGGCCGAACAGGTCGACGGCAGCCCGGACCTCCCGGATACGGGCGGCCGGCGCAACGGCCGAGCCGATCCGCCCCCGCGACGAGCAGCGGGGAGCGGCGCAGCCGAGGAACCTCCAGCACGCCGCCGGGGGGCCTCCGGCGTGCCGCCGGCCACCACGGCGGGCGGGGCCGCGAGTTCTCCTCGGCGACGCTCCGGCCGGTGCACGTGCCGGGGCGACGGCCGTCCGGTTCCCTTCGGAGCCGGGAGACCGCCGTACGCCGCTCCACCACCCACGCGTCCTCGTCACCGCCGGTCGGCCGCGCCCACCGCGCGCTCGACGACGCGGCACTCTCCCTCGCACGCCCTTCGCGCCGGTCCGTCCGAACACCCCCCGCCGGCTCCCCGGAAGCCGGGCAGGCCGACGCCACGACGGGCGGCGCGCGCCACCGTGCGGCCGGGACCGGCGACAGCGCGCGGCTGCCCGGGGAGGCCGGTCGAGGCTTCTTCCGCCCGCGGCCGCGGGCGGGTGGTATGCAGGGGCACATGTCTCACAC
>NZ_JBEXWB010000516.1:0-3210 GCF_040629645.1 Streptomyces sp. NPDC005899
TGCGCGGGGCGGCCGCGGCCCGGGTGACGGCGGCGCCGGTCTCGGCGGCGGAGGTGGCGGGGACGGTGGCGACGAGTTCCCCGGTCGCCGGGTTGAGGACGCGGTGTTCGGTGGCCGCGGGGGCCGGGCCGCGGTGTCCGGTGGTCACGGGTCGCCTCACAGGCGTTCGAAGGAGCGGCGGAGTTCCCAGTCGGTCACCGCGGCGTCGAAGGCCTCGAGTTCGACGCGCGCCATGTTGCGGTAGTGCGCGACCGTCTCCTCGCCGAAGGCCGCCCGGGCGATCTCGCTGTCCTCCCACAGCTCGGCCGCCTCGCGCAGCGTGGTGGGCACCCGGTCGTACCCTGCGGTGTAGGCGTTGCCGGTGCACGCCTCGGGGAGCTCCAGCCGGTTCTCGACGCCGTGGAGCCCGGCGGCGACGAGTCCGGCGACCGCCAGGTAGGGGTTGACGTCCCCGCCGGGCAGCCGGTTCTCGAAGCGCATCGAGGGGCCGTGTCCGACGACGCGCAGGGCGCAGGTCCGGTTGTCGTGGCCCCACGCGACGGCGGTGGGGGCGAAGGAGCCCGGCTGGAAGCGTTTGTAGGAGTTGACGTTCGGCGCGTAGAGCAGGGAGAAGTCGCGCAGTGCGGCGAGCTGGCCGGCGAGGAAGTGCCGCATCAGGGAAGACATGGTGCCGTCCTCGCCCGCCATGACGCTGTGTCCGCCCTCGTCCTGGAGCGAGAGGTGGATGTGGCAGGAGTTGCCCTCGCGCTCGTTGTACTTGGCCATGAAGGTGAGGGAGACGCCCTCCTGCGCGGCGATCTCCTTGGCACCGGTCTTGTAGACGGCGTGCTGGTCGCAGGTGACCAGGGCTTCGTCGTACCGGAACACGATCTCGTGCTGCCCCGGGTTGCACTCGCCCTTGGCCGACTCGACGGTGAGGCCGGCGCCCGCCATCTCGTTGCGGATGCGGCGCAGCAGCGGCTCGACGCGGCCGGTGCCGAGGACGGAGTAGTCGATGTTGTACCGGTTGGCCGGGGTGAGGTCGCGGTAGTCGCGGTCCCATGCCTGTTCGTAGGTGTCCTTGAAAACGATGAACTCGAGTTCGGTGCCCGCGTGCGCGGTCAGCCCGTGGGCGGCGAGCCGCTCCAGCTGCCGTCGCAGGATCTGGCGGGGTGCCGCGACGACCGGCGTGCCGTCCTCCCAGGCGAGGTCGGCCATGACCATCGCCGTGCCCTCGTGCCAGGGGACCATGCGCAGGGTGGCGAGGTCGGGGCGCATCGCGAAGTCACCGTAGCCGTCGGCCCAGGAGGACATGGCGAATCCGTCGACGGTGTTCATGTCCGTGTCGACGGCGAGCAGGTAGTTGCACCCCTCCGTGCCGTGCTCCAGTACGTCGTCGAGGAAGAACGGGGCGGCGAACCGCTTGCCCTGCAGCCGGCCCTGCATGTCGGGGAAGGCGAGGACCACGGTGTCGATGTCGCCGCTCGCGACGAGCGCGCGCAGCCGCTCGGCCCGGAGCGGAGGTGTTCGGTCTGCCACGGAAGGCTCCTCGTTCGGTCGGCCGGTCTAAGGTATGGGAGAAAACCATTGCGGGGAAGGGATGCGGGACGTGGCGGACGAGAGCGGGGCGTTCCCGCCCCTGGACCGCCTGTTGCCGGTCCTGCGGCCCGTCCGCGCGGGAAACGGCTTCGAGGAGGCCCTGGAGCAGATCCTCCAGGTGGTCCGGCTCGGGCTGGTGCCGGAAGGCGGACGGCTTCCCCCCGAGCGCGAGCTGGCCGAGCGCCTGGGCATCAGCCGCGTCACGCTGCGCGAGGTCCTCAAGGTCCTCCAGGAGCAGGGCGTCGTGGAGGCCAGGCGCGGGCGCTACGGCGGCACCTTCGTGCTTCCCCGCACGGCCCCGGCCGACGGGGAGGAGCTGCGCCGCCGCGCGGCGCGGACCGACATGGAGGACGTCCTGCTCTTCCGCGAGGTGCTGGAGACGGGCGCCGCGGGCCTGTGCGCGGGCCGCGGCCTCGACGAGGGGGGCGCGGCCCGGCTGCGTACGGCTCTGATCGCGACACACGAGGCACCTCTGCCCGAGTACCGCAGGATCGACACCCTGTTTCACCTGACACTGGCGGAGCTGTCCGGCTCACCGTCCCTGAGCGCCCGGTACGCCGCGGTCAGGGCGGCGGTGAACGACCTCCTCGACTGCATCCCCCTGCTGGTGCGCAACCTCGAACACGCGCAACGGCAGCACACGGCGCTCGTCGAGGCGGTGCTCGACGGCGACGAGGAGGCGGCACGCGCCGTGATGCGTGAGCACTGTGCGGGAACGGCGGCGCTCCTGCGGGGATTCCTGGCCTGAACCCGCCCTTCCGGATCCTCTCCCTTGCGCGCCCCCGCCGGACCAACAAAGGTATGGCGCAACACCATTGCACCGGGCCGGTTCGCGAACCGGCCCCCCGGAGGGACCGCACCATGCACCGACCGCTCATCGGCGTCACCACCTATCTGGAGCCGGCGGCTCGCTGGGGTGTCTGGGAACTGCCCGCGGCGGTGCTCCCCGCCGCCTATCCGCGGCTGGTCCGGCGTTCCGGCGGCCTGGCGGTCCTGCTGCCCCCGGACGAGGCGGAGCGGGCGGCCGATGTGGTGGCCCGTCTGGACGGCCTCGTGGTGGCGGGCGGCGCGGACGTCGACCCCGGGCTGTACGGCGCGGAGCGCGACTTCAGGACCGGGCCCCCGGCGCACGCGCGTGACGTCTGGGAACCCGCGCTGCTCCGGGCGGCGCTGGCGGCGGACGTTCCGGTGCTCGGCATCTGCCGCGGGATGCAGCTGCTCAACGTGGCGCTGGGTGGCACGCTGATCCAGCACCTGGACGGCCACGCGGGTCCGTACGGCAAGGCGGGGATCCTCGGCGAGCACGTGGTGACCCCGGTGGAGGGGACGTTGTACGCGTCGCTGGTGCCCGGGGAGGCGTCCGTACCCACCTACCACCACCAGGCCGTGGACCGGCTCGCTCCCGGTCTGGTGGCGTCCGCGTACGCCGCGGACGGCACGGTGGAGGCGGTCGAGCTGCCGGGGCCGCGGTGGGCGCTGGGGGTGCAGTGGCATCCGGAGATGGGTGAGGACCTCCGGGTCATGCGGGCGCTGGTGGAGGCGGCCCGGGCGAAGGCGGCCGCGTCCCCGGTCACCGTCGTGGGCTGACCCGGCCGGCCCGGCGGCGGGGTCCCGGCTCCCGCGGGCGCGTGG
>NZ_JBEXWB010000517.1:0-3202 GCF_040629645.1 Streptomyces sp. NPDC005899
GGCCGCCGGGCCGTCCGCCGTCCGTCCCGTCGCGTCCGGCACCGGACCCGCCCCGGGCGAGGCCGGGCCCCGTGTGCCCGGCTCCGCGCCCGCCGTCGCCGTGTCCGGCACCGGACCCGCCGTCTCCGGAGCCCGGTCCGCCCTGTCCGGCTCCCGGCCCACGGCGTCCGACGCCGAGTCGAAGCGGTCGTCGAGGCTGTCGGCCTCGCCGCCCGGGCCGGTGTCGGGCGCGCTCTCGTCGTACAGCCTGCGCCACCAGTCGTCCTCGTGGGCGGCGGGCCTCTCCCCCTGCTGACTCATGCCCACAGTCTCCACCGGGACGTCCTCGGGGATACGGGGCAACCGGAAAAGTAGCCCGGAAATGACGCACCGGGAACGGGGCCCACCGGGCGGCCCCACCCCCCACGGGAAGGACGCCCGGCGGGCCGGCCCGGGCGGGTGGCGGACCACGGGGGCACGCTTCCCTCACGCCGCGGTGACGCCACCTTGACAGAACGGCAGGGGCTCCGGTGCATGATGTGTCCGGCGGCTTTGCGCCGTGGCCGTTTCCCGCCACTGCGACGGCCGGCCCGACAGGCGCAGCGATGTGCGATCACCACCGCGGGGAGGGTGCGAGGATGCTGGCGGCGATAGGTCTCGACGGGGGACAGGAAGCGGCCTACCGGGCCCTGGTCGCGGCGGGAGCGGCCGAACTCCCCGATCTCGCCCGCCGGCTGTCGCTCCCGGAGGCGGATACGGAGCGGGCCCTGCGCCGGCTGGAACAGCAGGGGCTCGTGGCCCAGTCCTCCTCCCGTACGGACCGCTGGGTGGCCGCGCCGCCCGGCGTCGCGCTGGGCGCGCTGCTGACCCAGCAGCGGCACGAGCTGGAGCAGGCGGAGCTGGCGTCGGCGCTGCTGGCCGAGGAGTACCGGGCGGAGGCCGCCGAGCCCGCGGTGCACGACCTGGTGGAGGTGGTGACGGGCGCCGGCGCGGTCGCCCGCCGCTTCCACCAACTGCAGCTGGGCGCCGCCTCGGAGGTCTGCGCGCTGGTCACCGGCAAGCCGATCGCGGTGACCGGGATGGAGAACGAGTCGGAGGAACGGGCCGCCCTGCGCGGGGTCGCCTACCGGGTGGTGGTCGAGCGCGACGTGCTGTCGCTCCCGTCGGGCATCGTCGAGCTGTCGGCCGCCCTGAGCCGGGACGAACAGTGCCGGGTCGTCGACCGGGTGCCTACGAAACTCGTCGTCGCCGACGCCGCGCTCGCCATGGTCCCGCTGACCGGGCGCGGCGCGGAACCCGCCGCGCTGGTGGTGCACGGCAGCGGCCTCCTCGAGTCGCTGATGGGGCTCTTCGAGGCGGTGTGGCGGGACGCCATGCCGCTGCGGCTCGGTGGGAGCGGCGTCGACGAGGCGGCCGGGCCGGGTCCGGACCGCACCGATCTGGGGATCCTGTCGCTGCTCCTGGCCGGGCTGACGGACGCGAGTGTGGCCAAGCAGCTGGACCTGGGGCTGCGGACCGTCCAGCGGCGGGTCAAGGGGCTCATGGAGCTCGCCGGGGTGTCCACCCGTCTCCAGCTCGGCTGGCACGCCTACGAGCGCGGCTGGGTGGCCCGCGCCCCCCGCTGACCGCGCGCCCCGCCGACCGCGTGCCGTGCGGGCTCCGGTGGATCCGCCCTCCGCGCGTCCGCGCTGACGGGCGCTCGCGGGCGGACTCGGGCACGCTGGTCGAATGAGTGGGTGGCAGCTCGTTGCCGTGGCCGTGGTGATGCTGCTCGGACTGGTCGGGGTGCTGGTGCCGGGCGTGCCCGGGCAGGCGATCGTCTGGGCCGCGGTGGCGTGGTGGGCCCTGACGGACACGTCACCGCTCGCGTGGGGCGTACTGATCGGGGCGACGGCGCTGTTGCTGCTGAACCAGGCCGTCCAGGCGATGCTGCCCGCCCGCCGCCACCGTGAGACCGGGGCCCCCCGCAAGACGTTGCTGCTCGGCGGCCTCGCCGCGATCGCCGGGTTCTTCGTGGTTCCCGTGGTGGGCGGTGTCCTGGGGTACGTGGGCGCTGTCTACGGCGCCGAGCGGATGCGGCTCGGCAGCCACGGCGCCGGCCGGGCGTCGCTCAGGTCGGTGATGCGGGCCACCGGCTACGCGGTGCTGACGGAGCTCCTCTGCTGCCTGCTGGCCGTCGGGGCGTGGCTGGGCGCCCTGATCCACGGCTGAGCGCGCCGCCTCCGTCAGTCCTCCGGGTGCCCCGCGCCGGCGAGCGCCAGGTGGCGTACGGCGTACGAACGCCACGGCCGCCACGCACCGGCGCCCGGCGTCCCGTACGGATCGACGTCGGGGTCCCCCAAGGCGCGCATGCGGATCAGCGCCGCCGTCACCGGTGAGAGGCCGGGCAGCCGCTGGAGCGCCCGTTCGGCGTCGTCCCGGTCGGCTCCGGCGTCGAGCCGCACCGTGCCGTCGGCCAGCGCGCCCGCCAGCGCACGCAGCGCCGGATCATCGGCCCCCTCGGCCAGCACGCCCGGTTCGGGGAACACGTGCGTGAGCTCCCCGCACGGCACGTCCAGGACCTTTCCGTACCGCTCGACCAGCTCGTCCGCGGCCCGGGCGCCGACGAGTGCCCGTACGGCGCACTCCTCGGGGTCGGCCGCGCCGGGCGAGCGCAGGCCCGGTCGCGCGGCGACGAGCGGCGCCAGGAGCGGATCGGCGCCCAGCGCCTCGTCGACGGCGTACGGATCGGCGTCCAGGTCCAGCAGACGGCGCAGCCGCTGCACGGCGGTCGTCAGGTCGCGCAGGTCCGTGAGCTCGATACGGGCCTCCAGCCACGGCCCGGCGGACGCCTCGTCGACGGCCACGATCCCGGAGCCGTAGGGCAGCCGCAGGGTGCGCCGGTAGGTGCGGGCCCCCGGGGCGCCGCTGATCTCCTCGACGCGGCGCACCGTCTGCGCTCCGAGCAGGTCGAAGACGGCACGGGCGGCGTACGGGCCCCGGTGGGCGAGCCGGAGGGGGATGCCGGCGCGGCGCCCCTCCCGCACTCCGGCACCCAGGCCGGTACCCGCCTCGGCGCGCAGGGCGCTGGGGGTACGGGCGTAGATGCGCCGGATGGTGTCGTTGAACTGGCGCACGCTGGCGAACCCGGAGGCGAAGGCGATCTCGGTGACCGGCAGGTCGGTGGTCTGGAGGAGGACCCGGGCGGTGTGGGAGCGCCGGGCCCGGGCCAGGGCGACGGGGC
>NZ_JBEXWB010000518.1:0-3173 GCF_040629645.1 Streptomyces sp. NPDC005899
AGGAGGCGGCCGGCGCGCTGGCCGCGGCCGTCCTGGCCGGTGCCGACCGGCTGCACCGCGGGCCGCTCGGGCCCGCGCACCCCGGCCGCACGTGAGCGCCGCGTACAGATTCGGTGGAGATTCCCGCGCCCGTTACTTACCCCGCGGTCAGAAGTGCGCCCGTCCCTGCCCGCCTGGCCCGTGTTTCTGTGGTCGGCCTGTGCAGATGTGATGCTTTCCGGACACTTGGGACCCTCCCGCAGCCGCTTGGCGTGGGGTAGCGTCGCGGCGCCGTGCGGAGCGCCACAAGGAGCAGGTCATTGCGCGAGTTCACTGTCCCACCCATGGCCGCCGCCCCTCAAGTCGGCGGTCTTGCCGATACCGTCTTCGACCACGCCGGGAGCGACCCGCACCGGATCGCCCTCGGGCGCAAGGACGCGGACGGACGGTGGCACGACGTCTCCGCGGCCGCCTTCCGCGACGAGGTACTGGCCCTCGCCAAGGGGCTGATCGCCCACGGGGTCCGGTTCGGCGACCGGGTCGCCCTGATGTCCCGTACGCGCTACGAGTGGACGCTGTTCGACTTCGCGCTCTGGGCCGTCGGCGCCCAGTCGGTGCCCGTCTACCCGACGTCGTCGGCCGAGCAGGTCCTGTGGATGCTGCACGACGCCGAGGTCGCGGCCGTCATGGTCGAGCACGAGGACCACGCCATGACGATCGGCTCGGTGATCGACAGGCTGCCGCACCTGAAGCGGCTCTGGCAGCTCGACGCGGACGCGGTGGGCGAGCTCGTGGAGGCCGGGGCGCAGATCGACGACGAGGTGGTGCACCGGCACAGACGCGCCGTGACCCCCGAGTCGGTGGCCACCGTCATCTACACCTCGGGCACCACCGGCCGCCCCAAGGGCTGCGTGATCACCCACGCCAACTTCATGTTCGAGGCCGACACGATGGTCAGCCGCTGGCATCCGGTGTTCCACTCCAGGACGGGAGAGGAGGCCGCCACCCTGCTGTTCCTGCCGCTGGCCCACGTGTTCGGGCGCATGGTGGAGATCGCGGCGCTCCGGGGCCGGGTGAAGCTGGGCCACCAGCCGGAGCTGTCGGCGAAGGCGCTGATGCCGGACCTGGTGTCCTTCCGGCCGACGTTCATCCTGGCGGTGCCGTACATCTTCGAGAAGGTCTTCAACGGCGCGCGGCGCAAGGCGGAGGCGGAGGGGCGTGCCGGCGCGTTCGACAAGGCCGTCGACATCGCGGTGAAGTACGCGGAGGCGATGGAGGAACGGGCCTTCGGGACGGGCCCCGGTCCGTCGGCCGCGCTGCGGATGCAGCACCAGTTCTTCGACAAGGTCGTCTACAAGAAGGTCCGCGACGCGATGGGCGGCCGGGTGCGGCACGCGATGTCGGGCGGCTCCGGCATGGAAAGGCGGCTCGGACTCTTCTTCGCGGGGGCCGGCGTCACGGTCTACGAGGGCTACGGCCTCACCGAGACGACCGCCGCGGCCACGGCCAACCCGCCCGAGCGCACCCGCTACGGCACCGTCGGCCGCCCGATCCCGGGCTCCACCGTGCACATCGCCCGGGACGGCGAGGTCTGGGTCCACGGCGCCAACGTGTTCTCCGGGTACCTGGGCGATCCCGAGGCCACCGCCGCGGTGCTGCACGACGGCTGGCTGGCCACCGGGGACCTGGGCGCGCTCGACGAGGACGGATACCTGACCATCACCGGGCGGAAGAAGGAGATCCTGGTGACGTCCGGCGGCAAGAGCGTGTCACCGGCCGCACTGGAGGAGCGGGTGCGCGCGCACCCCCTGGTCGCGCAGTGCATCGTGGTGGGCAACGACCGGCCCTACATCTCCGCGCTCGTGACCGTCGACCAGGAGTCGGTGGACCACTGGCTCGCCATGCAGGGCCGGCCGCCCATGCGGGCCGCCGACCTGGTGCGCGACCCCGACCTGGAGATGGAGGTCCGCCGGGCCGTGGTGGCCGCCAACACGGCCGTGTCACAGGCCGAGTCCATCCGGACGTTCCGCATCCTGGCGCACCAGTTCACCGAGGAGCAGGGGATGCTCACGCCCTCCCTCAAACTGAAGCGGAAGGCGATCGAGGCGGCGTACGCGACCGAGGTCGACGCCCTCTACCGCTGATCCCCTTTCCGCTGCTGACGGCATGTCAGGGCACACCGGTGTGCGCGTTCACAGCCTCCCGCAGCCGGGAATGCGCGGGCTCCGTCGTTCGTTGACCTTGCGAGTACCAACCGACGACGTAAGGATCGACCGCTCGTGAGCCAGGTCCCCTCCATCACCCTGAACAACGGCCTCGAGATGCCGCAGCTCGGCTTCGGTGTCTGGCAGGTGCCGGACGACGAGGCCACGACGGCCGTGGCCACGGCCATCGAGTCCGGGTACCGGAGCATCGACACCGCCGCGATCTACGGGAACGAGACGGGCACCGGCAAGGCCGTCGCCGCCTCCGGTGTGCCGCGCGAGGAACTCTTCATCACCACCAAGCTGTGGAACGCCGACCAGGGCTTCGACTCCACACTGCGCGCCTTCGACGCCTCGCTGGACAAGCTGGGTCTGGACTACGTCGACCTCTACCTCATCCACTGGCCGCTGCCGATGAAGGACGCCTACGTCGACACGTACAAGGCCCTCGAGAAGATCCACGCCGACGGCCGCGCGAAGTCCATCGGCGTGTCGAACTTCCTGCCGTCCCACCTGGAGCGGCTGATGGACGAGACCTCCGTCGTGCCCGCCGTCAACCAGATCGAGCTGCACCCGCGGTTCCAGCAGGCGGAGGCACGCGCCTTCCACGCCCGGCACGGCATCGTCACCGAGGCATGGTCGCCGCTCGGGCAGGGCAAGGGCCTCGGGGTGCCGACCGTCGCGGCCGTCGCACACAAGCACGGCAGGACCCCGGCCCAGGTGGTGCTGCGCTGGCACCTGCAGACCGGTCACGTCGCCATCCCCAAGTCCGTGACGCCGTCGCGGATCGTGGAGAACCTCGACGTGTTCGGCTTCGAGCTGGACGCCGACGACCTGGCCGCCTTCGCCGCCCTCGACGACGGCGAGCGCATCGGTGCGGACCCGGCGGCTTTCTCCCGATCAGGAGCGCGGCCAGCACCATCGCACCGCCGAGCGGCACCCACGCGTGCAGGAAGCCCGGTGTCCCGGTGCGTACGACCTCGTCGGTGC
>NZ_JBEXWB010000519.1:0-3173 GCF_040629645.1 Streptomyces sp. NPDC005899
GCACCGTGTCCAGATCCACCTCGTCCCCGGCGGTCACCGTGAGCGCCTCGTGGGCGAGCCCCCGCACCTCCGGGTCGCCGCCGTCCAGCGAGAGCACGGTCGCCCCGGCGCGGCGGGCGTCGTGCACCCGCTCCAGCAGCCCGGCGTCCGCCTGGCCCGGGGCCACGACGAGCAGGGTCTCGCCCCGCCCGGCCGCCTCGACGCGGCCGAGACCGACAGCCAGGTGGACCGGATCGGTGGGCTCGACCCGGTGGCGTACGAGGGTGGGGCGCAGCTGGGGGAGCCCCGACCACGTCGCCTCGTCGACGAGGTGCGCCGCCAGGTGCCAGGGCTCGTACACGTCGGTCCCGACCAGGAGCAGCCCGCCGCCCCGTGGCACGACCGACGACCGCAGGGTCCTGGCGAACCGCCGGGCCGCCGAGGGCCACTCGGTCCCGGCGAGCACCTCGCGCAGCAGGGCGACACGTACGGCATCCATGGCCCGGCATCATGCCCCCGGCGTCCCGTCCGGGGCAGCCCGTTCGGTCCGGTCCACCCGAACGGGCACCACCCGGCCACCACCACCCGGCTGTCGCCGTCGGCGCTCCCGCGGCGGCCCACCGCCTTCCCCGCTACCTGGCAGTAGGGTCGGCTCATGACTACGAACGACAGCGGCAGCGCGCCCAAGCCCCCCGCCAAGGACCCCTGGGACCTCCCCGACGTCTCCGGGCTGACCGTCGGTGTACTCGGCGGCACCGGCCCTCAGGGCAGGGGCCTCGCCTACCGTCTCGCCCGGGCCGGGCAGAAGGTCGTCATCGGCTCGCGTGCCGCCGACCGCGCCGAGGCCGCGGCGGCGGAGCTGGGGCACGGGGTCGAAGGGGCGGACAACGCGGACTGTGCCCGCCGCAGCGACATCGTCATCGTCGCCGTGCCCTGGGAGGGCCACGCCGAGACGCTGGAGTCGCTGCGGGAGGAGCTCGCCGGGAAGCTCGTCGTCGACTGCGTGAACCCGCTCGGTTTCGACAAGAAGGGCGCCTACGCCCTGAAGCCCGAGGAGGGCAGCGCCGCCGAACAGGCCGCCGCCCTGCTGCCGGACTCCCGGGTCACCGCCGCCTTCCACCACCTGTCGGCGGTGCTGCTCGGGGACGAGTCGATCGAGGAGATCGACACCGACGTGATGGTGCTGGGCGAGGCGCGCGCCGACACCGACACCGTGCAGGCCCTCGCGAACCGCATCCCCGGCATGCGCGGCGTCTTCGCCGGCCGGCTGCGCAACGCCCACCAGGTCGAGTCGCTGGTCGCGAACCTGATCTCGGTCAACCGCCGCTACAAGGCACACGCGGGCCTGCGCGCGACCGACGTCTGAGCGGGCCCCTGCCCGAGGCCGAAACGGGCATGAGGGACACTGGACGGGACCGCGCACCAGCCCCCGACAGGAGCACCGCCCTCATGCCCCGCCTCGCTCTCTACGCCCTCGCCGTCTGCGTCCTCGCCGTCACCGCCGCCGTGGTCTCCTTCGTCCAGGGCAGTGTCCTCCTCGGGATCGTCTGGGTGCTGCTGGCCGGCCTCTCGTCGAACATGTCGTGGTTCTACGTGCGCCGGCACAGGGTGGAGACCGCCGCGGGCACGCGCTAGCCGTACCGACCCGGGCGGGCCGGGGCGCCGGCCGGTCGCCGCGCGCCTTCGCGTCAGCCGGTCACCGCGCAGCCGGGGTCCTGGTCGCCGAACCACTCCTGCCAGAAGCGGTACGTGTCCAGCCCGCAGTACGTCTCGATCTCGCCGACCCCCAGCCCGCGCAGCAGGGCGTCGACCGCGTCGAAGAAGGCGCCGTTCACCTCGGGGATCCACAGCAGCCCGAACACCGCGATCAGCCCGAAGGGCGCGAACGGTTCCACCTGGCGCCGGATCCGGTACGAGAGCCAGGGCTCGATCACCCCGTAGCCGTCGAGCCCCGGGACCGGCAGGGAGTTCAGGATGGCGGCCGTGACCTGGAGCAGGGCCAGGAAGGCGAGTGCGAGCCGGAAGGGGACCGGCACACCGTCCAGCGCGTCCAGCCAGAAGGGCGCCGTGCACGCGACGGCGAACAGGACGTTCGTCAGGGGACCTGCGGCCGAGATCAGGCTGTGCTTCCACCGGCCGCTGATCCGCCCCCGCTCGATGTAGACGGCGCCGCCCGGCAGACCGATGCCCCCCATGATCACGAAGAGCACCGGAAGCACGATGCTCAGCAGGGCGTGGGTGTACTTCAGCGGGTTGAGCGTGAGGTGCCCCTTCGCCCCGATCGAGATGTCGCCGCTGTGCAGCGCGGTGCGCGCGTGCGCGTACTCGTGCAGGCACAGCGAGACGATCCAGGCCGCCGTGACGAAGAGGAAGACCGCGAAGCCGGTCTGCTCGGCGAAGCCCGTCCACACGGCCCACCCCGCCACGGCCATGACGGCGACGATCCCCAGGAAGATCGGACTGATCCGCCGGTCACTGCGGCGGACTGCGGTGGTCATCGGAGGGACTCCTGATCGGTGGACGGATGCGGCGGGCCCGTGACGCGGGACCCACGGAGCGGCAACGTCCCGCGGACGCTCCGCGTGCCCGGCACCGGCGAGCCTGCCCCGTCGCACCCCCCCCCCCCCGCGACGCCGTTCCCCAGGGAGCGTCCCCGCCCGGACGCGGCACTGCGTCCGCGCCGGCCGGAGCGGTCACGGACAATGGGCCCGTGCACTACGCCATCCTCGGCACCACCCGCGCGTCCCGCGACGACGGCTCGCCAGCACCCCTGGGCGGGGCGCGGCTGCGCGCCCTGCTCACCGTGCTCGCCCTGCGGCCCGGGCGTGCGGTGCCGGCCGGGCTGCTCGTCGACGAGGTGTGGGACGGCGATCCGCCCGCCGACGCCGCGGGCGCCCTGCAGGCACTCGTGGGCCGCCTGCGGCGGGCCCTGGGCCGGGACGCGGTCGAGTCGTTGGAGAACGGCTACCGGCTCGCCGCCGCTCCGGACGCCGTCGACCTCTTCCGCTTCGAGCGGCTCGCGGGCGAGGGGGCGCGGGCCCTGGAGGAGGGGGACGCGGCGAAGGCCGCCGACGTCCTCGGCGACGCGCTCGCCCTCTGGCAGGGGCCCGCCCTCGCCGACCTGCCGGACCGCTCCGTGGCCGCCGCCCGCTGGGAGGAGCGCCGGCTCGACGCGCGCCGGACGAGGATCACCG
>NZ_JBEXWB010000520.1:0-3160 GCF_040629645.1 Streptomyces sp. NPDC005899
GGCCCAGTGCGCCGGCCGCCCGGCCGCGCAGCCGGAGCGTGTCGTCGTCGAGCAGACCCAGCTCCGCGCGGTAGCGGTAGGCGCGCTCCAGATGGCCGCCGACGGCGCCGTCCCCGGCACGCAGCACACTGGGCAGGTCCGCCGCCCAGGCGTGGCGGTCGGCCTTGGCCCGTTTGGACTGCGAGGCATAGGTCACCTCGTGCACCAGCCCACTGCTGAACCGGTAGGCCGCCGACGCCGGGTCCCGGCGTGGCGCCGGTTCCACCAGCCGGCGCCGGCTCAGTGCCGCCAGTACCTCCTCGACGCGCGCCAGGTGCCGCACCCGTTCGTCGGACGGGGCGGCCACCACCGCGGGCGGCCGGAGTTCCGCCAGGCGGGCGGACACCTCCAGCTGGACGAGTTCGGCCGCGCTGAACTCGCGGCCGATCACCGCGGCGAGATCGACCGCGGTCCGCTCGGCCCTGGCCAGCGCTCCGATACGGGCGCCGAGCAGGGCCTGGAGCGTGGGTGGCAGACCGCCGTCCGGGCCGTCGGCGCCCATGCCCTCCGCCCCTCCGCCGACCAGCAGCTGTTCCAGGTAGAGCGGGTTGCCCTCGGCGCGGGCCAGGAGCCGTTCGTCCACCGGCCCGTCCCGGCCGTCGAGCCGGCCGAGCAGGGCGGCGAGCCGGGCGGCCTCCTCGCGTGGCAGGCCGGTCACCGCCAGCCCGCCCGTGCCGTCGGCCCAGCCGTCCGGACGCCCCACACAGACGATCAGTACGCCCGCGGGCCCCGCTCCCTCCGCCAGCCGCTCCACCGTGCGGGTCAGCAGGGGCGCGGCCGCGTGCGCGTCGTCCAGTACCACCACGGCCGGCCGGACCCGGGCGGCCCGGCCCAGCACCGTCGCCAGCGCGGCGCACATGTCCTCGAACGGCGCGTTCGGCGTGCCGTCCCTGAGCAGGCCGGCCGAGAGGAGCGTCGCGGCGTCGTCGTCGGCCGGCACCCCGCAGGTGCCGGGGGAGCCGTGCCCGGCCGGGCCGGCCCCGTGCGCCGGAGCGGAGGGGGCGGCGGGTACCGGCAGGGCGCGCAGGGCGTCGGCGAGGGGGGTGAGCGTGCCCTGCTCCCCGTGACTGCGGCACCGTCCCGCGCCGTACACGAGCGCCCCCGAGGCGGCGCGCCGCGCCAGCCACTCCCGTACGAGCCTGGTCTTGCCGACACCCGCCTCCCCGGTGACCCGAAGCAGACCCGTCCGCCCGTCCCGGACGGTCGCCGCGAGCGCCTCGTCCAGTGCGTGCCGCTCGGCACGGCGCCCCACGAACGGGACGTCGAAACGGCGCAGTGACGCCGGGTCGTCGGTGCCCAGCGCGAGCAGCCGGTAGGCCTCGACGGAGTCCCGCTTGCCCTTCAGCCGGAGCGGCCCGGTCGGCTCCGCCGACACCGTCGGGCCGGCGGCCAGCAGGGTGTCCGGGCCGATGAGGATCTCGCCCGCGCCGGCGTTCTGCTCCAGGCGGGCGGCGATGTTGACGGTCTCCCCCGACACCAGGGCCTGGCGGGCCGTGGCGTCGCCACCGGCGACGACCTGACCGGTGTTGACACCGACCCGGGTGGCCAGCCGGACGCCGAGCGTGGCGTGCAGCTCGTCGTTGAGCGCGGCCAGCGCCTCACGCATCCCGAGCGCCGCGGCCAGTGCGCGCCGCGCGTCGTCCTCGCGGACCACCGGGACGCCGAACACCGCCATCACCGCGTCGCCGATGAACTTCTCCGGGGTGCCGCCCTGCGCCACGATCTGCGCGCTCATCGCCTCGAAGTACCGCAGCGTCACGGTGCGCAGGGTCTCCGGGTCGAGCACGCCCGACAGCGCGGTCGAGCCGACGAGATCGCAGAACAGCACCGTCACCGGCTTGCGCTCGTCGTCCCCGGGAGTGGCGGCGGCGGCGCACGGCGTCCCGCAGGACGAGCAGAACCGCGCGTCCGGCGGCAGGTCCTGACGGCACGAGGGGCAGGTCATGACGGTCCTTCTCTCCGAGGGGTCGGGCCCCGCCCCCGGGCCGGCGGACCGGGTGGCGGGGGCGGGGCCGTGGTCCGCGACGCCGGGCGCGGTCGCGCCCCGGACCTCTCGCGCGGCCCGGGCCTGCCTCGGCCCGGTCCGGGCGGGAGGCCCTAGAACAGTGCGCCGCCGGCGATCTCGCCGTGCGCCTGCACCTCCGGTTCCACGGCGTCCAGCCGGCTCTTGATGTCGAGCAGCACGCCCAGTTCCTCCGGCGTCAGCTGACTGAGTACGAGGCGCTGCTCCTCACTCAGCTGGTCCACCGGCAGGCCGGCCTCGTACAGCGCGTCGGGCAGCGCCGGCCGCGCGCCGGCGCGGGACTGCCGGGGGACGCCGTCGTGCTCGGCGGGTCGGGTCATGGTGGGACTCCCATCGGTGAGGGGTGCCCGGCTCCCCGGGGCGGCGGTACCGCCCGGACGCGCCCGAGCCGGACGAACAGGCGGGTGAGCGCGTCGAGGGAGTGCATGGCGCTGACCGTCACCCCCGCCTCCTGGTCCCGGGTCAGAGGCAGGCCGTCCAGCAGGGCGCGCAGGTCCTCCAGATGGCCGGTGTCCAGCGCCGCGTGCTCCCGTACGGTCCGCAGGGCGGAGTCCGGGAGGCCGGTCGTCCTGGCGATGCGGGAGGTCAGCGACGCGGCGGGCGCGTACCCCTCCAGCACCGCGATGTAACCGAGGAGCGTGACGGGGTGGTGGTGCTCGATCCAGTAGTACTGGGCGCCGGCGAGGTCCGCGACGACCGGTGCGGGCATCGGGCGGAGCGCCTCCCCGGGCGGTGCGCCCGCCGCCCGCAGGTCTTCGAGCAGCCAGGCGTCGTGGCCCTCCTCCTCCCGGATGTGCTCGGTGAGGTAGGAGGCCAGCGGGCCCGCCGACGGGTCGCCGCGGGTCTCCAGCAGCCGGGCGCGGTCCCGGGCCCGCAGCATCAGCGGCACCGAGGCCCGCACCACCGCGTGCATCGCACCCAGGTACGAGAGGTACCTCGGCAGCAGGTCCTCCGGGCGCCACAGGTCCTCCATCGCGTCCAGCAGGTCGCCCACCGAGGGGCACCTCCGCGGTGACGTCGACGAAGACGGCGCCCTTCTTCTCCACGTACATCCGCTGGTCGGCGGAGTGCAGGACCTCTTCGTCGGTCATGCCGCAC
>NZ_JBEXWB010000521.1:0-3159 GCF_040629645.1 Streptomyces sp. NPDC005899
CAACGGAAAACTGGACACCGCACGGCTCCCCGACCCGTTCGCGGGCGCCGCGGGCCCGGCCGGCGCGGGCACCGAACGGCCCGCCGGAGGCGGACCGCGGCCCGACGATCCGCCCGCGCTGAGCTTCGTGACCGCGGCCGTCGCCCAGGTACTCGGACTGCCGCGGGTCTCCGACGACGCCAACTTCTTCCGGGCCGGCGGCGACTCGATCACCGCGGTCAGGCTGGTGGCCAGGCTGCGGGAGGCCGGGTTCGAGACGGACCTGTCCCACGTCTACCGGGCCCGCACCCCCCGGTCGCTCGCCGCCACCCTGCGGCCCGCCGCGTCCGGACCTGCCCTCACGACCGGACCTGCCCCGGACCCCCGCCCGCTGCCGGACGGGCTCCCTGCCGGAGCGGTCGACGCGTTCCCGGCCACCCGGCTGCAGCGCGGCATGTTCCTGCACGGCGTGCGGGACGGCTCACACGTCTACCACGACGTCCTGAGCTACACCGTGAACGAGCACGTAGAGGAAGCTCCCCTGCGCGTCGCCCTGCGCGAGGCGGTCGCCGCCCACCCGGCGCTGCGCAGCGCTTTCGTCGTCGACCATCCGTCGGGACCGCTCCAGGTCGTCCACGGTGGCGCCGAGCCGGCGTGTACCTTCACCGATCTGCGGGAGCACCCGGCCGACGAGCGGCACGCGTACCTCCGGAGGTGGGCGGCCGAGGAACGCCGGGTGCCGTTCGACTGGTCGCAGCCGGGCCTGCTGCGAGTCTTCGTCCACCGGACCGGCGACCGGGAGAGCGTGCTGTCGCTGTCGGTGCACCACACCGTGCTCGACGGATGGAGCGCCGCCTCGCTCGTCACCGAACTCCTCACCTCCCACGCCCGGTTGCGGGAAGGCCTGCCGGCCGCCCCGCCCCGGACCCCGGACGACACCATGCGCCGCTACGCCGAGTCGGAGCGGGCAGTCGAGGACGACGCCGGGCACCGCGCGTTCTGGGTGGAGTACCTCGACGGCGCACGGCCCACACAGCTGCCGGACGGTGAAACGCAGTCCTCGGCCGAGCCGCCCCTGGTAGAGGTCGTGAGGAAGCTGCCCGTCGAGCTCACCGAACGCTTCGCCACCCTCGCCCGGGAGTCCGGGGTTCCGCTCAGGAGTGCCTACCTGACGGCCCACCTGGCCACGCTCTCCTTCCTCGCGGGGGAGAGCGAGGTCGTGACGGGTCTGGTGACCAGCGGGCGGCTGGAGGAAGCAGGTGGCGACACCGCGCTCGGCCTCTTCCTCAACACCGTGCCCCTGCGGGTGGACGTCGCCGACCGCAGTTGGCGCGAACTGCAGACGTCCGTGTTCGACAACGAGAGCGGGCTCTACCCCCACCGACGCCTGCCCTTGGAGCGCATCCAGGCTGTGACCGGACTGTCCGGACTGGCCCCCACCGCCTTCAACTACACCGACTTCCACGTGTACGACCGCCTGGTGCGTGCCGGTGTGCGGCTCAGCGACGTGCGCTACGACGAGGAGACCGACTTCCCGCTGCTGGTGGCGGTGCACGAGGACCCGTTCGGCGGCCCGGCGACACTCGCGGTCGGCCACCACACGCACCGGCCGCGGGACGGACTCGCGCGGCAGTACGCCGACTTCTTCGAACAGGTGGTGCGCCTGTCGACCACCGGGCCGGACGAGCCGGCCGTACGCGCGCTGGCCCGGTGGGCCCGGGAACACGGGGCCACCGCCGAGCCGTCGCCCGCGCCGGCGGCCGACGCCCCCGGCTCGCTGGTCCGCCTGATCGCCGAACGGCTGGCGACCGACCCGCGGACGGACCTGCTCACCGCGGGGGAGACGCGGTGGACGCGTGGAGACATCGTGCGGCGCGTGCGCGGGCTCCGCCGCCGTCTCCGAGACCTCGGGATCACCCCCGGTGCGCGCGTCGCGTGCTTCCTGGAGCGCGGAGGGGACCCGCTGGTGGCTCTGCTCACCCTCTGGTCCATGGGCGCGACCTACGTACCGATCGACCCGGGGTTGCCGCCCGCCCGCCGCAGCGCGGTTCTGGCGGCGGCGCACTGCACGCTGGCGCTGCGGTCCGAGGCTCTCGCCGCGGAGCACCTGGGATGGGACGGACCGGTGCTGGTACTCGCCGACCCGGACGACGACGGCGGGAGCGACGACGCGCCGGCCCGCGGGTCCGGCTCCGCCCGGGAGCGGCCGGAGAACCCCGCGAGGCCGGCCGTGCCGGGCACCGGCCCGGACACCTGGTACGAACCCGGCCCCGAGGAGGAGGCATACGTCCTGTTCACCTCCGGCTCCACCGGCGAGCCGAAGGGAGTGAGCATGCCGCACCGGGCGGTGGCCAACCTGATCGCCTGGCAGGTCGCACAGCCCGAGTTCGCCGCGCCCCGCAGGGTCAGCCAGTTCGCCCCGCTCGCCTTCGACGTCTCCGTCCAGGAAATGCTGACCGCCGTGATCCACGGCGGCACGCTGCACGTCGTACCCGACGGGAGCCGCCGCAACCCGCAGGCTCTCCTGGACTTCTTCATCGACCAGGGGATCGAGGTGGGATTCCTGCCACCGGTCGCACTGCATCAACTCGCCGCCGCGTGGGAGGCGTTCGGCCGCACTCCAGGCCGCCTGACCCACCTGCTGCTCGCCGGTGAGGCGCTGGTCGTCGACGACACCGTCCGTGCCTTCTGCGCAGCGGCCGGCACCGAGTTGGTCAACCAGTACGGGCCGACCGAGACGCACGTGGTAACCAGTCACCGGCTCGGCACCGACCCCACCTCGTGGCCTGCGCGTCCACCGATCGGCCGGCCCGTTGCCGAGGCGGTGATCCGCGTGCTGGACCGGCTCGGCCGCCCGGTACCGCGCGGGGCTCCGGGTGAACTCTCCGTCGGAGGCGCCCCGGTGGCCACCGGCTACCTGGGCGCGGACGGAAAAGCCGCGCCGGACGGGGACCGGTTCACCGTCACTCCGGACGGCCCCACCTCCTACCGAACCGGCGACTTGGTCCGGATCAACGCCGGCGAACTGGAGTTCGCAGGCCGGGTGGACGACCAGGTGAAGGTCCGCGGCTTCCGGGTCGACCCGGACGGGGTGGCCGCGGTGCTGCTGCGGCACGACAGCGTGCGCGCCTGCACGGTCCGGGCGGTGCGCGCCGAAGGCGCCGGCACCGAACTCGCGGC
>NZ_JBEXWB010000522.1:0-3143 GCF_040629645.1 Streptomyces sp. NPDC005899
GGCGGCCCAGGCGTCGCGCACGGGCCCGGAGGGTCCCGGGCCGGTCGCGGCGTGCACCCGGAAGCGGGGGTCGGACACGTCGGGCGCGTCCTCGGGGAGCACCCCGACGACCTGGTGCGGCGTGCTCCCGGGCCGCCGGGTGTAGGTGGTGAAGGTCAGCCGTTCCGCGTGCTCCCGCGGCAGGACGGCGACGGCCAGGGCGATCCACCGGGCCACGTCCGCGCTGTGCCGCTCCACGAGCACGACCCGCGGCGCGGCCGGGTCCTCGCTCGCCCGACGCAGATCGCCGAGGACGGCGGCGAGCCAGGGGCCCCGGGACACCGCGAAGTCGCCGATGCCCTCGCGGGTCAGCCCCCGGGAGGGGCCGCCCGCCAGGGCCGTCGAGGTCAGCGGGTCGGCCGGGTGGCGGTCCGGCGCGGCGGAGAGCCACCCGGCGGCACCCCAGGCGGAGACCGGGAGCACCCGGCCGGGGAGGGGTGTGCCGGCCGGGAGGTGCACGGCGTGGGCGTGGAAGCCGCCGTCACCGGTGGCCACCGTGCGGCTGAGGAGGTGGCTGCCGTCGGAGAGCGGGGCGAAGCCGAACGCGACCGGCTGTGCGCGGAGCCGGGTGCCGGTGAGCCGTCCGGGGGTGCCCGCGGGGGCCTCGTAGGTGAGGAGCGGGGCGGCCTCCGCGCGTATCGGCCCCGGTATCGCGGGATCCGCGGCGGTGAACCGGCCCCCCGGCTCCCCGGCCCCGGCCGCGACGGAGGTGTAGTGCAACTGCGGGAGGCTCATGCGTAGGCCCTCATCGTCCCTGCCACGTCCGGTCCCCTCGACCCGCACCGGCACCGCTCACCGTCCTGTCGGGCGGCCGGCACCGGTCCGGTGACGACCCCGGCGGGGAGCTTTCCGCAGTCGTGCGGGCGACGTTATCAAGGCCTGACACACCGTCGGGCGGCATGTGGCCCCGGGCGGCGACGGCGCTCGCGGCCGCGAGCCGTGCGGGGAGGAGGCGAGCCGGCGAGGCCGAGGCCACCCGTGCCGGCCCGGACCCGGACCGTGCACGGTCCGCCCCGCACGGCGTCCGGGTCACACCCGGCGTACGTCCACGCCCAGTGCCGCCAGCGCCTCCGTCTCGTCTCCGGGTGCCGCGGTGTCGGTGACCACCGTGTGCAGCGCGGAGGCCGGCGTGACCAGGGCCAGGGCGGTGCGCGAGAGCTTGGCCGCGTCGGCCACGGCGACGACCCGGCGCGACGAGGCGATCGCCGCGCGCTTGACCGCCGTGTCCTCCAGGTCGTAGGCCGTCAGGCCGTCGGCGGCGGTCAGGCCGCAGCAGCCGACGACCGCGGTGTCGAAGCGCAGTGACGCCAGTGACGCCTCGGTCAGCGGTCCGGTCAGCGCGAGTTCACCGGGGCGCGGCCTGCCGCCGGGCAGCAGCAGCGTCAGCCGGCTCGCGCCGGTGAGGACGTTGGCGGCGTGCAGGGACAGCGGCATGACCGTCAGGCGGCGGTTCGTGAGGGCTCGCGCCACCTCCAGACAGGTGGTGCCGCTGTCGAGGACGACCGACTCGCCGTCCGCGATCAGCGAGGCCACCTCGGCCGCGATGCGCCGCTTGGCCTCCAGCCCTTCCCCCGCCCGCAGGGCGAACGGCGGCTCCTCGCCCCGCAGCACGAGACTGCGCGCGCCACCCCGGTAACGCTCCAGGACCCCCTGCCCGGCCAGCGTCTCCAGGTCGCGGCGGACCGTCATCTCGGAGGCGCCGGTGAGCTCCGCCAGCTCGGAGACCGTCCGGCGGCCGGTCTCCAGCACCGCGTGGGTGATCTGCTTCAGTCGGTCTGCACTCGCCATGAGCGAAGTGAACATCAATCATGTGCGCAAGACAAACTTACGCACAGAAAATCTGTTTGTTAGATTGCGCGCATGGACAGACTTCTGCGGGTCGGCCGGCTGGCGACCTTCGTGTACTTCACCCTCTGCGGCTTCGTGCTCGGGATGTGGATCGTCCACATCCCCACCATCGAGCAGCGGGTGGGGATCAGCCACGCCGTCCTCGGCTGGCTCCTGCTGCTCCTGGGCGGCGGCGCCTTCGCCGGGATGCAGCTGATAGGGCCGCTCAGCGACCGCTTCGGGGCCCGCAAGGTCGTCCCCGTGACGTCGGTGCTGTCCTGTGCCGCCCTCGTCCTGCCGGGACTGGCCACCGGCCCCTGGGCGCTGGGGGCCTCCCTGTTCGTGCTGGGCTGTGTCACCGGGTGCCTGGACGTCGCGATGAACGCCCACGCCGTACAGGTCGAGCGGGGCTACGGGCGGCCCGTGATGTCCGCCTTCCACGCCATGTTCTCCATCGGCGGGGTGCTGGCCTCGCTGGTCGGCGCCTTCACACTCGGCCGGGGCTGGAGTCCGGCCGTCACGCTCGCCGCCATGGGCGGGCTCAGCCTCGTCGTGACCCTCGCCGCGATGCCGGCCCTGCTCCCCCCGGACGCCGTTCCCGCCGGCGGCGCGGACACCGCGAAGTCCGCCCGGCGACCCGTGCCGCGCCGCATCTGGATCATGGCCGGGCTCGCCCTGGTGCTCATGCTCTCGGAAGGGGTCGCGGGGGACTGGAGCGCGCTCCACCTGAGGGACGTGCTGGACGCCTCCCCGTCGACCGCGGCCCTCGCCTACGGTTCCTTCGCCACCGCGATGACCGTCGGCCGGCTGCTGGCCGACCGTGTCGCCGCGCGCTTCGGCGCGGTGGCCATCCTCCGCTACGGCTCCGGCCTGGCGGCGGCGGGCCTGGTGCTGGCCGCGCTGTCGTCCGCGACCGCCCCGGCGCTGGCCGGCTGGACGGTCTTCGGCATCGGGCTGTCGGGGACGATTCCCCAGCTGTTCAGCGCCGCGGGCCACATCGATCCGCAGGCGGCCGCGACGAACGTGTCGAGGGTGGCGGGCCTCGGCTACGTCGGCATCCTGGCCGGGCCGGCGGTGATCGGTCCGATGACCCATCTGATGCCACTGAACCTGACGTTCTTCCTGCCGGTGGCCTTCTGCGTCCTCGCCTGCCTCGCGGCCCCGGTGCTCGGAGCCGGCTCCGCCCGCACCGCCGCGCCCGCGGCCGAACAGCCGCAGCGGGCCTGACCTGCGCACCCGGCGGGCCTGGACGGCGAAGCGCGGGCAGCGCGTCGGAG
>NZ_JBEXWB010000523.1:0-3136 GCF_040629645.1 Streptomyces sp. NPDC005899
GGTCCAGGGCGCCTGGGCGCTGCTGCTGGGTCAGTTGACCGGGCGTCAGGACGTGGTGTTCGGGGCCACCGTGTCGGGGCGGCCGCCGGCCGTGGACGGCGTCGACTCCATGATCGGCATGTTCATCAACACGCTGCCCGTGCGCGTCCCGCTCTCACCGGCGGCCACCCTCGCCGAGCTCATGACCGGCATCCAGCACCGCCAGGCCGCGCTCATGGAACACCACCACCACGGCCTCACCGACATCCAGCGGAGCACCGGGCTGCAAACCCTGTTCGACACCCTCGTCGTCTTCGAGTCCTACCCCGTCGACACGGCCGCCCTGGCCGAGGCCAACGACGCTGCCGGCATCACCTGCACCGGCATCCGCCCCTTCTCCACCACCCACTACCCGCTCACGGTGATGGCGGTCGCCAGCCCGAACCTGCAACTGGGCCTGGACTACCGCAAGGACACCTTCCCGCACGAGGCGGTCGCGGACATCGGCCGACGGCTGCTGCACATCCTGCGCACCCTGACGGCCGAGCCCGCAAGGGCGTCGGGCACGGTGGACACCCTCGGGCCCGACGAGCGGAAGTGGCTGCTGGAGAAGCTGACGGACACGGCAACCCCGGCGCCCGAGGTGACCGTGCCGGAACTCTTCGCCCGGCAGGTGGAGAGCACGCCGGACGCCGTCGCCGTCGAGTGCGGCGGTCACTCCTGGACCTACCGCGAACTCGACGACCGGTCCGACCGCGTGGCCCGTGCACTGGTCCGCCGTGGCGCCCGGCCGGAGACGGTGGTGGGCCTCGCCCTGCCGAGGACCCGGGACCTGGTGGCGGGCATGCTCGGCATCCTCAAGTCCGGCGCGGCCTACCTGCCGATGGACCCGGCCTATCCGAGCCGGCGCCTGGAGCACGTACTCACCCAGGCGCGACCGCTGCTGGTGCTGACCGATACCGCGACCGCGGCGGAGCTGCCGCTCGGTGACCAGGAGACGCTCCTCCTGGACGGGCCGCCGGCCGCCGGCGGCGACCCGGCACCGGGAGCCGACGGCACCGCCGGCCACCGGGCGGTTCCGCCCCGCCCGCAGAACCTGGCGTACGTGATGTACACCTCGGGGTCCTCCGGGACGCCGAAGGGCGTCGCCATCACCCACCGCGGGGTCACCAACGGGGTGACCGGGCTCGCCCAGGTCACCCGGGCGGTGCCGGGCGCACGCATGCTGGCGGGCACCTCGGTCAACTTCGACGTCTCGGTGTTCGAGATCTTCACGACGCTCTGCACCGGAGGGACCGTCGAGATCGTCCGCGACGTGCTCGAGCTCGCGGAACGGGGGGACTGGTCCGGCGGCGTGATCAGCTCCGTCCCGTCCGCCTTCGCCGAACTGATCGGCCGCATCACCGGAAAGGTCCGGGCGGACACCGTCGTCTTCGCGGGCGAGGCACTGTCCGCGGCGCTGGTGCGGCAGGTGCGCGAGGCGATGCCTGGAGCGCGTGTCGTCAACGGCTACGGGCAGAGTGAGAGCTTCTACGCCAGCGCCTTCGCCCTCGACGCCGACACCCCCTGGGACCGGACCGACAGCGCGCCCGTCGGGGAGCCGCTCGGCAACATGCGGGCCTATGTCCTCGGCCCGGGGCTCGCGCCGGTGCCTCCCGGTGTCGTCGGCGAGCTGTACGTCGCCGGCGCCATCGGGCGCGGCTACCACCACCGGCCCGGGCTGACCGCCGAACGTTTCGTGGCCGACCCCTTCGGGCCCGCGGGCGAACGCATGTACCGCACCGGCGACCTGGCCAGGTGGAACACCGACGGCGTGCTGGAGTACGCGGGCCGGGACGACGCGCAGGTGAAGATCCGCGGCTTCCGCGTCGAGCCGGGCGAGGTCGAGGCCGTACTCGCCACGCACCCCGACGTCGGCCGGACCGTGGCGCTGGCGGACGGCGGACGGCTCCTCGCCTACGTCGTCCCGTGCCGTGCGGACGTCGTCCTGGACGCGGCGGAGCTGCGCCGCTTCGTGTCCGACCGGCTGCCCGCGTACCTGGTGCCCGCCGCGGTCGTCCCCCTGGGGCGGCTGCCGCTGATGCCGAACGGCAAGCTGGACCGGGCGGCCCTCCCCGCGCCCGACTTCGCCGCCGACACCTACCGGGCTCCCGGTACGGCCGACGAGCAGCGGCTCGCCGCGATGGTCGCCGAGGTGCTGGGGGTGGAGCGGGTCGGCGTGGACGACAGCTTCTTCGACCTGGGCGGCCACTCGCTGACGGCCGCCCAGCTCGCAGGGCGGATCGCCGAGGAGTTCGGCCGGGAACTGCCGATCCGGCTGGTCTTCCAGCATCCGACGGTGAAGGAACTGGCGGAGCGTCTGCGGGACGGTGCGTCACCGCGGTTCGAGGATCCGTACGCGCGGGTGCTGACGATCCGCTCCGAGGGCGACGGCGAGCCCCTGTGGTTCATCCAGCCCGGCTTCGGTCTCAGCTGGTCCTACCTCAACTTCGCGGCCCACATCAGGGACCGGCCCGTGTACGCGTTCCAGGCGCAGGCGTTCAGCGGGGACGAGGGGCCGGAGTCCGTCGAGGAACTGGTCGGCGACTGCGTCCGGCGGATCCTGGAGGTCCAGCCCGAGGGCCCGTACCACGTCCTCGGCTGGTCGTTCGGCGGCACCGCCGCCCACGCGGTGGCCGCCGAACTGGCGTCGCTCGGTCACGAGGTGGGCCTGCTGGGCCTGCTGGACTGCGCTCCGGCCGACTACTTCGACGACGCGGAGATGCTGCCGCAGCAGGACGTCGAGAACATCCTGGAGGACTACGTCGGGCACATGGTGGGTGCGCAGGAGTACCGGCGGGTCCTCGAGACGTCGGCCAGGGCGCTGATGACGCACGTGGCGATCCTGCAGAAGTACACCTCGCCGGCGTATGCCGGGGACGCCGTCTTCTTCCGGGCCTCGCTCAATCCCGACGACCTCTACGCGGGTGACGCGAGCCACTGGCTGCCGTACATCAGCGGCACGGTGGAGGAGATCGACATCGAGACGGGCCACCCGCAGATGTGCGACGCGGGTCCCGCCGCGGAGATCAGCAGGATCATCAACCGGAAGCTCGCAGAACGGTAGGGGCGGGGACGGCGGTGGGTGTGCCCCGCGTGCGGGGTCGCCCACCGCCGG
>NZ_JBEXWB010000524.1:0-3135 GCF_040629645.1 Streptomyces sp. NPDC005899
GCGGGTGCGGGTGGCGGGCCACCACCGCGGGGCCGCTGTGCCGGCGTTCGCCGGAGGTCGGCGCCGCGGGGGGCGAACGGCGGGGGCCACCCGAGGGCATCATGACAGCACTCGTCCCTCCTTTTCCCGTTGTCAGGACGGCGTCAGCGTGGATTCCGCGTAGCGCCATAATGGCACCTCTTGGCGCCAACGCCAAGCCCATCCCCTCACCATGGCGCATCCAGCACCTTCGGTGGCGCCACCCCATGGGCGAAGCCGCCGGTCATGGGGCGAAAGCGGGCAGCGGAAAAGGGGAAACGGGCAGTGCGGGGCGATCACAGGCCGTTCGGCACCGGACCGCGGTTCTTCCGGATGCCCGCTCGGCGTCCGGGCGCACCGCGCCGAACGCCGATCTGTCGCGCCGCGTGGCGCCAGCGTGCTCCCGCTGCCGTCACGCGCCGGTACGCGCCGAGGCCCCGGGCCCGGTCGTCCGGGTCCGGGGCGGAGACGGCCGGGGCCGTGGGGCTGTCGCGCGGTACGCGGAGGGACGGCCCTTCGTCAGGCCAGGTACTCCCTGACCGCGCCCGTCACCTCGGTCACGAGCGAGTTCAGGTAGAAGTGACCGCCGGGAAAGACCCGCAACTCGTACTCACCGTCGGTGTGGCCGGCCCATGCCTTCGCCTCCTCCGGCGTCACCTGCGGGTCGTCGTCGCCGGTGAGGACCAGGACCGGGCAGTGCAGCGGCGGCCCGTCCGCGTACGCGTACGTCTCCACCGCCTTGTAGTCGGCCCGGATCGCGGGCAGGACCAGGTGCAGGAGCTCGGGGTCCCCGAGGACACGGGAGTCCGTGCCGCTGAGCCGGGCGATGTGGTCCAGCAGTGCCTCGTCGCCGCGGAGGTGGATCCCGGCCTCGCGGGACAGCGACGGCGCCCGGCGTCCCGAGACGCAGAGGCCGTGCAGGGTGGTACCCCGGCGTTCCAGCCGTCTCGCCACCTCGAAGGCGAGCAGGGCCCCCATGCTGTGGCCGAAGAAGGTCACCGGGCGGTCGCACCAGGGGAGCAACTCCGCGGTCAGCGCGTCGGCGAGTTCGTCGACGCTCTCGGCACACGGCTCATGACGGCGGTCCTGCCTGCCCGGGTACTGGATCGCGAGAACGTCGGCGTGCGGCGCGAGCAGCCGCGACACGGGGAAGAAGAACGACGCCGCACCCCCGGCGTGCGGGAAGCAGACGAGCCGGCTCCCCGCGTCCGGCGCGGGATGGAACCGGCGGACCCAACCCGGCCCGCTCGTCGTCATGGCGGTCGTGGCGCCCCGTGCTGCCTCGGTCACGTCAATGTCCTGTCCGGACCGCACCGACGGTCCCGTCGTCCTCGAATGGTGCATCCGGTCGGTCAGCACTCGATGATGGCACACCCCCAGTGCATCCCGCGGCCCATCCCGGCCAGAGCGATCAGGTCACCCTCGGCCAGGTCTCCCGCGTCCCGGTGCTGCTGGAGGTTCAGCAGGTGGTCGGCGGCACCGAAGTGGCCGTGTTCGAGCGAGAACGCGAGGTTCGTCCGCTCGCCCGGCACCCCGAGTCCGGCGGCGAGGGCCCGCGAGGTCTGCTCGTTGTCGTTCAGCAGGACGACCCGGGCGAGGTCCCCCACCTCGACGCCCACCCGCGCACAGGCACGGTGGACCACCTCGCGCACCCGGTCGTTCATCAGCTCGATGAAGCCCTCGAACCGGTCCGAGTCGTAGTCGAAGAACTCCATCATGTCCCACGCGTCCCGGGCCGTCGGCTGCTCGTCCCCCGGCATGAACGGAAGGTGCGCACCGCCCTGTTCCATGAGGAAGAAGTCGGCGTAGCGACCGTCCGTGATGACGTCGGCGCCCCGCCAGCGCAGCCGCGGGTGTCCGCGCCCGACGACGGTCGCCGCGGCGCCGTCGGAGAACAGGAGCGAGTGCGTCTCCATCCGGTTCCAGTACGCCTCCGCCGTGCGGTTGGCGCCCACGAAGAGGGCCCGCCGGTACTCGGGGTGGGTGGCGAACCGGCCCGCGAGGGTGTCGAAGCCCGTGATGCCGCCCGCACACCCCTGGGAGATCAGCACGGCCTCGGCCCGGTGGGCTCCGAGCCGTGCCTGGAGGCTCGCCGCCGCGTCCCAGTACAGGTACTCGGGTATGTCGGTGATCGCCACCACCACCAGGTCGAGCTCCTCGGGCTCGGTGCCCGCGTCCTTCAGCGCCCTGCGGGCCGCCTCCACCGACAGGTCGGTCAGACCCACCTCCGGCGGGCACCGGTGCACGTTGCGGTAGCCGTAGGCCAGCACCCGTTCGGTGTCCGCGGTGTACTCCGACACGATGTCGGCCACCGCCGCCTTCTCACCGAGCGCGGACCCGAATCCCATCATCCCGTACTCCACGGGGCACCTCCTGTCGTCGCCGTCCGCGTGCCGCCACCGGAAGGGGCGCTCACGCCGGGCCCTCCGCCGTGAGCGCGGTGTCGTCGAGGCCCCACCACGCATCCCCGCCGCGCTCCAGGACGCTCCTGACGCCGGTGAGGAACCGGACCGCGTCCCGGCCGTTCACGACCCGGTGGTCATAGGCCAGCCCGAGGTGGACGTACCTGACCGCACGGGGCGTGCCGTCGGCACCGGGGCGGTACTCCTCCTCGACCGCACCGACCGACACCATGCACAACTGCGGCCAGAGCACGATGGGATGGACCAGCACCACACCGGGGTCGGGGTTGAGGGAGACGGCGATGTTGCCGCCGTCCAGCTCCGTCGCCAGGAAGTCCTTCGTCAGCGCCTTCATCCTGAACTCCATCAGGGTGTCGGCGACTTCTTCCAGGGACTGCTCGTGCGCCCGCCGGACCACCGGGACGTACAGCGATCCGTCGACGTCCACGGTGACACCCACGTGCGGAGCGTCGGCCAGACCGACGGTGCGGTCGTCCAGCAGGGTGCCGAAGAACAGCGGGAACTCCTCGTGCTGGGCGGCCACCGCCTTGATGACGGCTTCCCCCAGGCCGAAGGTGGTGCCCGTCTCCTCGCCCAGGGCGGCAAGGGCGTCCAGCGTGGGACCCACCTCCGCACGGACCACGGTGAAGCCCGCCGGGACCTCGCGATGGCTCCTGGTGACCACCGCCGCGGTGCCCTGCTGCATACGGTCGAG
>NZ_JBEXWB010000525.1:0-3128 GCF_040629645.1 Streptomyces sp. NPDC005899
GCCCCCTTGCGCGCCGCCCCCCGGGTGGGCGCCGGCTCCCCGGCGCCGGTCCGACACGCCGGGGGGCCCACGGCACAAAGCCCGCCCCGCGCCGCCGGGAGCCCCACCGGGCTCCCGGCGACGCGGTCGTGTGTGCGCTCTCGCGATGCGGACGCCCCGGAGGCCGGAGCCACCCGGGGCGTCCGGTTCCGTCAGGAAGGGGGCACAGCGGCCCGCGTCGGCTCCCTGGGCCCACGGGGCGAAGAGCCGCGACGGGCCCGGGTGTCACCGGTGGCCGGACTCCCCGGACCGTTCCGCCGCCCTGCCGCCCGCGCCCAGCAGACCCGTCGCGGAGAACTCCGAACGCATGAGTTCCTGCCGGGCCAAGCGGGCGACGACCCCCGGCAACGCGCCGCGGACGGCCTGCACCCCCCGCAGCCAGACGGGGACGTACACCGTGGAAGCGCGCCGTTCGATCGCGCGGACCACCCTGTCCGCCACGTACCCGGCGGGGTAGATCTTCCGGGCCGGCGGAGGCATGTGGGCGCGTAGTTCCCGCAGCACGGCCTGCTTGTCGCCGTCGCGGATCATGTCGGTGTCGGTCCAGTTCAGGTAGGCCGTGCCGACGGTCACCCCGCGTGGCGCGAGCTCGGCGCGCAGCGAGTGGGCGAAGAACTCGACACCCGCCTTGGAGGCGCAGTAGGCGCTCATCATCGGCGCCGAGCCGATCGCCGCCAGGGAGGCCACCTGGAGGTGGTAGCCGCGGGTGTCCAGCAGGTGGGGCAGGAAGACCCGGGCGGTGACGGCGCTGCCGATGAGGTTGACCTCGATGACACGCCGCCAGGTGCCCGGGTCCGAGTCGACGAAGGGGCCGCCCTCCGCCACACCCGCGTTGGCGACCACCACGGACGCCGGGCCCATGCGGTCGCGCACCTCGTCGGCCACCGCCGCCATGGCCTCGTCGTCCGTGACGTCCACGTGCCAGTGGTGGGAGGCCGTCGGGAGGGTGGCGGCGACGTCGGCGAGGAGCTCCTCCTCCAGCCCGAGCAGCGCCACGCGCGCTCCCCGGGCGGCCAGTTCCCCGGCGACGGCCGCCCCTACACCGCGGGCTGCCCCGGTCACGACGACCGTACGGCCACGCAGGACGTGTTTCGAAGCAGTCACAGGATCTCCTCGGTGCGGGGCGGGACGAGCGGCCACCGGCCGGCCGGCGCGCGCAGGCGTGCTCAGCCGGTGGACAGAGCCTCCAGGAGGTCCCCGACCTGCGGGTCGGGCAGGGCGCGGGCCACGTCGGCCTGGGCGACCACGCCGACGAGACGGTGTCCGTCGATGACGGGGAGCCGCCGGACCTTGTGCGCCGTCATGGTGCGCAGGATCTCGCCCGCGTCGTCGTCCGCACCGATGGTGACGGCCTCGCTCCGGGACAGCTCACCGGCGTTCGTCCGCGCCGGGTCCTTGCCCTTGCCCAGTACCCTCACCACGATGTCGCGGTCGGTCAGGACGCCCTTGAGCTTGTCGTCCGTGCCGCAGATAGGCAGGGCTCCGACGCCCGGATCGGTCATCTTCCGTGCAGCGTCGAGCACGCTCTCCCGCTCGCCCACGCACTCCGCGCCCTCGGTCGTGATCTCGCGTGCCGTCGTCATGGTCGACTCCCTTCCTGGATGGCGTGGGCCCTCTGCCGCCCGGGGGCCCGGGTGCCCTCTGGGTACCCGGCACTCCGGTCGCCTAACGGCCCGGGTGCGAGGGCGGGTGCGGTGTTTCGGGCCGGACGCCGGGGGAACCCGGCAACCCATCCGCGGGCGGCCGCGGATCCGTGACGACGTGGAAGGGGAGTTGCACCGTGCGCGCACTGACCTATCAGGGAAAGCGGGATGTCAGGGTCGAGACGGTCCCCGACCCGCAGATCCAGGACCCGACGGACATCATCGTCAGAATCACCTCCACCGGTGTATGCGGCTCCGACCTGCACCTCTACGAGGTCCTGAGCCCCTACCTGGATCCGGGGGACATCCTCGGGCACGAACCGATGGGCATCGTGGAGGAGGTGGGCGCCGAAGTCACCGCGGTGGCCCCGGGCGACCGCGTGGTCATCCCCTTCAACGTCTCGTGCGGCCACTGCTACATGTGCGACCAGGGACTGCACTCCCAGTGCGAGACCACCCAGGTGCGCGAGCAGGGGATGGGCGCCTCTCTGTTCGGATACACCAAGCTCTACGGCCAGGTGCCCGGCGGCCAGGCCGAACTCCTGCGTGTCCCCTTCGGGAACCGGCTGCCGATCAAGGTCCCGCACGGGCCGGCCGACGACCGCTACGTCTACCTCTCGGACGTGCTGCCGACCGCCTGGCAGGCAGTGGACTACGCGGCCGTCCCGCCCGGAGGCACCGTGACCGTACTGGGCCTCGGCCCGATCGGCGCGATGGCGGCGCGCATCGCGCAGCAGCGCGGGGCGAGTCTGGTGGTGGGCGTGGACCTGGTGCCCGAACGGCTCACCCGGGCCGCCGAGTACGGGGCGAAGTGCCTCGACCTGCGCAGGCACGGCAAGGATCTCGGCGATGTCATCCGCGATCTCACGGACGGCCGGGGCACGGACGCCGTGATCGACGCCGTCGGCATGGAGGCCCACGGCGCGCCCGTCGCGAAGGCGGCGCACTGGGCCGTCGGGCTGCTGCCCGACGCCATCGCCGAACGCCTCATGGGCACCATGGGCGTCGACCGGCTCGCCGCCCTGCACGCGGCCATCGACATCGTGCGCCGCGGCGGCACGGTCTCGCTCTCCGGTGTGTACGGCGGAGCCGTCGACCCGATGCCGATGCTGACCATGTTCGACAAGCAGATCCAGCTCCGCATGGGCCAGGCGAACGTGCACCGCTGGGTGGACGACATCCTGCCCCTGCTCACCGACGACGACCCCCTGGGCGTCGACGACTTCGCCACCCACCGGCTGCCGCTCGAGGAAGGCCCCCAGGTCTACAAGGCGTTCCAGGAGAAGGCCGACGGGATGATCAAGACCCTGCTCACCCCCTGAGCCGGGCACCGGGCCGGCGGCCTCGCGCCGCCGGCCCTTCCGACGCCCCGCCCTGCTGACTCCGTACCCGGCCGGGGTGTCACCCCGTGGAGCCGCCGCCGGGCGGGCCGACCGTGGACCGCCG
>NZ_JBEXWB010000526.1:0-3127 GCF_040629645.1 Streptomyces sp. NPDC005899
AGATCGTGGTGACCGAGTGGACGGCGGGCGGGCTGCCCCAGCGACGCAGCCGGGGCCGGGCCCCGCTCGGCTCGCACAACCTCCCGCAGCAGGCGGCCCCGGCCGCCGAACCGGCCCCGGGAGCGCACAACGGGTCGGGCGGCGGACGGCACGGCGCCGCGGAACCACCGCCCGGCCTCTGGCTGGAGGCTTTCACCCAGGCCGTCAACGGTGTGCCCCAGGAACCGAAGACCGGCGAAGACTCCGACGACGTGTGGGACAAGGGAGACCTGAAGTGATCCAGCAGCGGGGAAACATGGACTGGATGCTCAAGGAGCTGGCCGACGACGTACCGAGCATCCACCAGATCGTGGTGCTCTCCGCGGACGGCCTGCGCATCGCCCGGCACGGCGGGGACCCCGACGTCGCCGACCGCCTCGCCGCCGCCTGCGCCGGCCTGCAGAGCCTGGCCGCCGCGGTCGCCACCGAGATCCCCTACAGCGACGGGCAGATGAAGCTCGTCGTCATCGAGGTGACCGGCGGCTTCTTCTACCTGATGGCCGCGGGCACCGGCGCGTACCTCGCCGTCCTGGCCGGCGAGACGGTCGACGCGGGGCTGGTGGGAGCCCGGATGCGCGACATGGTCGTGCGCATCGGGGCCCACCTGACGAGTCCTCCCCGACATGACGGGCAGGCCGGATGAGTGCTCCCCGACGAGAACGCCGAAAGGCCGACCCGGCGCTGAGCGATCCGGAGAGGCTGTACGTGATCACCGGCGACACCGACGGCGAACGCGCGGAACTCGACCTGGTGACGATGGTCGTCGCACAGGCCGAACCGTCGCCCATGGTCCAGCCCGAGCAGGCCGCGATCCTGCGGCTCTGCAGGGCGCCGCTGTCCGTCGCCGAGATCTCGGCCTATCTGAGCCTGCCCTTCAGCGTCGTCACCTCGCTCCTGACAGAACTACTGGCCACCGAGCTCATCGAGTCGCGCGCGCCCATCGTCCGCGCCGCGCTCCCGGACCGGTCCCTCCTCGAAGCGGTGATGCATGGACTTCAGAAGCTCTGACACGATCACGGGCCCCCGCAGCGAGGACGTCCTCCCCACCACGGCCACGGCCGCGGTGAAGGTCGTCATCGTCGGAGGGTTCGGGGTCGGCAAGACGACGATGGTCGGCTCGGTGAGCGAGATCCGGCCCCTGACCACCGAGGAGACGATGACCCAGGCCGGTGTCGGCGTGGACGACAACGTGGGGGTGGAGAGCAAGACCGCCACCACGGTCGCCATGGACTTCGGCCGGATCAGCCTCAGCGAGGAACTGATCCTCTACCTGTTCGGGACCCCCGGCCAGGAACGCTTCTGGTTCCTCTGGAACGGTCTGTTCGAAGGGGCCCTCGGCGCCGTCGTCCTCATCGACACCCGCCGGCTCCAGGTCAGTTTCGACGTGATCGGCCGGCTGGAGGAGCGCGGTGTCCCGTTCGTCGTCGCGATCAACACCTTCCCCGATGCACCGCACCACCCGGTCGAAGCCCTGCGTACCGCACTCGACCTGCCGGACGAGGTGCCGATGATCGACTGCGACGCCCGGCTGCGGGTCTCCAGCCGCGACGTGCTGATGACCCTGATGCGCTATCTGCACAGCCTTGCCGTCCCGCTCACCTGAACGCGGCACGCGCGTCCCCCACCGCGCTGCCGCGTCACCTCGCCCGATCCGCTGATCCGTGGAAAGCCCGATCCCTGGAGCGCTAGTGACAACCCCCTTCCACCACGAACCCGGAGCGGCCACGGGGCCGGTACCACCCCCCGAGTGCCCGGCCCACGCCATGGGGGCCGGGCCGGGCGGCCTGCGCCGGCTGTACGGGCCCGAGGCGGAGAACGACCCCGCCGGCCTCTACGCCAGGCTCCGTGCCGAACACGGCACGGTGGCCCCCGTGCTGCTGCACGGGGACGTGCCCGCCTGGCTCGTCCTCGGGCACAGCGAGAACCTGCACGTGACCCGGACCCCCTCCCAGTTCTCCCGGGACTCCCGGCGCTGGCAGGCCCTCAAGGACGGCACCGTCACCTCCGAGCACCCGCTCGCCCCGATCTTCACCTGGCAGCCGATCTGCGCGTTCGCCGACGGGGACGCCCACGAGCGGCTGCGGGGCGCGGTCACCGACAGCATGGCGCGGATCGACACCCGCGGGGTCCGCCGCCACGTCAACCGGTTCAGCAACCGGCTCGTCAACGACTTCTGCGAGAAGGGCACCGCCGAACTGGTCGGCGACTTCGCCGAGCACCTCCCCATGATGGTGATGTGCGCCATCTTCGGGATGCCCGAGGAGTACAACGACCGGATGGTGCAGGCCGCCCGGGACATGACCAGGGGCACCGCCACAGCGGTCGAGAGCAACGCCTACGTGGTCGAGGTGCTGAACCGGCTGGTCGAACGGCGGCGCACGGCCCCGGGCTCCGACTTCGCCGGCTGGCTCGTCGAACACCCCGCCGGGCTGAGCGACGTCGAGGTCGCGGAGCACCTGCGGCTCATCCTCATCGCCGCGTACGAGTCGACCGCCAACCTCATCGCCAACGTCCTGCGCATGGTGCTGACCGACCCGCGCTTCCGCGCCAGGCTCAGCGGCGGGCACATGACCGTGCCGGAGGCGGTGGAGCAGACCCTCTGGGACGAGCCGCCGTTCACCGCCGTCTTCGGCCGCTGGGCCGTGGGCGACACCGAGCTCGGCGGCCAGCGGATCAGGGCCGGCGACGCCCTCCTCGTCGGGATCGCCCCGGCTAACACCGACCCGGTGGTGCGTCCCGACCTCACCGCCAACATGGAGGGCAACCGGGCCCACCTCGCCTTCAGCGGCGGGCCGCACGAATGCCCGGGCCAGGACATCGGCCGGGCCATCGCCGACGTGGGGGTCGACGCCCTGCTGATGCGCCTTCCCGACCTGGAACTCGCGGTCGACGAGAGCGAGCTGAGCTGGGTCGGCAACATCATGTCCCGCCATCTGGTCGACCTCCCGGTGCGCTTCGCCCCCAGCCCGCAGCAGGCGATCGACGCCGACCCGCTCACCTCGATCGCGGCCCGCGCCCGGCCCGATGCGGACTGGGAGGTGTCCTCGCCCGCCCTGCCGAAGCGTGCCGCACCCGTGTCGGCCGGGCC
>NZ_JBEXWB010000527.1:0-3106 GCF_040629645.1 Streptomyces sp. NPDC005899
CGTCCGGGCCCGTCGGCGCCCCCCGGCCGGCCCGGGAATCCGGAGACGGGGGCCTGGCGCGCGGGCCGGAGGCGGACCGCAGGACCCGCGTCACCGTTCTGGTCGCCCTCGCGGCCAACATCGTGATCGCGGGCGCCAAGGGCGTGGGCGGGCTCCTTTCCGGCTCGCCCGCCCTGCTGTCCGAGGCCGCTCCCCCGCGCGGCGGTGTGTGACCACAGCCGCGTGTTGCGGGAGGTGCGGGAGCGACCCAGGCTGGTCGTGGCCCCGCGGCACCGACGACGTCGTGCCGCACGACGGACGAGGCAGAGGGACCATGACCGCAAGCGAACCTCCGACGACGCCGGAGCCGGCGCCGCTGACCGGCGCCACGGCACCGTGCTGGGTCCATCTCGTCACCCACGAACTTCCGGCCGCGGAGCGCTTCTACGGCGCCGTCCTCGGCTGGACCTTCCGTGCGGCCCCGCTGGGCAGGGACTTCGCCATGGCCTGTTCCGGCGGTGTCCCGGTGGCGGGGATCGGCGCGGTCGCCTCCGCCTACCAGGTGGCGGTGGCCTGGACACCGTACTTCTCGGTCCGGGACGCCGACGTCGCGTCGGCGCGTATCCGCGAGCGCAGCGGCACGGTGGCCGTGGGCCCGCTGACCATCGGCGTGGGCCGTGCGCTGCTGGCCTCCGACCGTCACGGCGCGTCCTTCGGTGTCTGGGAGTGGGCCGGCCGGGCCGCGTCCCTCCCGCCGTCCGGTCACCGGGCGCACGCCTGGCTCCGGCTGCGCACCAGGGACGCCTTCGACGCCGCCATCTTCTACGGCGAGGTGCTCGACTGGGCGAGCGGGGAGCCGGGCGGCTGCGAGGTCGCGTACGTCAAGGACGAGGTACTGGTGCGCTGCGGCGGCCGCCCGTTGGCCCGTATCAGCTCCGGGGCGGTCGAAGCCGCGCCCGACCCCGTGGTGCGCCCGCACTGGCAGGTGCAGTTCCCGGTGGCCGACGTCGCGGCGACGGTCCGCACGGCGGAACGGCACGGAGGCGTCCTCATGGAGCGGCGGGCGGTGCCGCACGGTACCGAGGCGACGCTGCGTGACCCGGACGGCGGGCTGTTCACGGTGACGGACGTACGCAGTCCCGCGGACTCGGTACCGGAGGGGTGAGCGGGCCGGCGGCAGGAACCGGGCGGCCGGCTCAGGACCGGGTGCCGGTCCGGTCCTCGTCTCCGCCGTCCCGGCCCCCGCCGCGCGGGTTCCTGCCGTCGCCCCGGGCGATGGCCCACACGGGGAACACGAACCAGCAGGCCAGGAACCACACGGCCATCGCACCCACGAGCCACAGGGCCACCACGTTGTGCAGCGCCACCCGCAGGATGAGCAGCAGCGTGCTGCACATGGTGCAGAAGAGGAGGCCCAGCCCCAGTTTCGTCATGCGCGAGGCCCAGGTGACCGTCTGCGGCTTCATCCTCCGCCCGGTGAGCAGCCGGTGGTAGGACACGGGCCCTATCAGGGCCGCGGCCGTGGCGGAACCGAGCATGACCGTCACCACGTAGATGTTGCGGTCGGTGGTCGACAGATCGGCGAAGCGCGGCTGGAAGACGACGGCGAGCAGGAAGCCGAAGAGGATCTGCACCCCCGTCTGGGCGACCCGCAGTTCCTGGAGCAGGTCGCCCCACCGCCGGTCCGCCCGCTCCTCCTCGGTCTCGCGCCGGCCGCTGACCGGGTTGACCGCCGGTCTTCCGGCCCCGCCCCGTTCGCCGGCCCCCTCCTCCTCGGTGCCGCCGTCCTGCTCGGTGCCGCCGTCCGCCGGTATGTGTCCCATCGGTGCCTCCGCCACGTCGTACACGAGGTGCTACTCGTTCCCCGCGGCCGGTCCGTGAATCCCGCCGGTCAGAATCCCACGGTGTCCACCGTCCGGATCTCCGCCCCCATGTTGCGCCGCATCATCACGAGCGCCGCCTCTGCGAGGTCGGCGTGGATGTGGGCCACGGCGTCCTCGGGGACGGTGACACCGATGTGCCGGATGTGCGCGTCCAGTGCGGAGTAGAGGACGCACTGTTCGGTCACCTGACCGCACAGGACGACCTCGTCCACGTCGAGCTGGTTCAGGAGGTAGGCCAGCGGCGTCTCGTAGAAGGCCGAGTGCCTGGCTTTCACCACGAAGAGGGACGACTCGTCGGGGAGTACCTGCTCGACGAGTTCCGGATGGGCGCCGGCGAGAGCCTGGTCGACGATCTCGCCGTGATGGGAACGCCACTCTCCGAAGTTGTCGTTGACGTAGATCACCGGGAGCTCGGCGGCCCTGGCCCGCTCGATCAGCCGGGCGATCGCCGGAGTGATCCGTCTGACCGACGGGAGAAGGAGGTCGGCGTCGGGGTGTTCGTAGCTGTTGATCATGTCGATGACGATGACGGCGCGCTTTCCCATGCCCTCCATGGTGGCATCCGACGGACCGTTCACCACAGCGGGAGCGCCGCGGACGCGACACGACCGTACGGGCGGGTTTCCGGGGAGACGCGCCGGTACCCGGTGGACGGTGTGTTCCGGGCGCACCTCGACGTCCGGCGGCCGGGCCGTTTAAGATCGTCCGTACGGCATCGCGCGTCGGTCACCGGCCGGGTGAGGCGTGGAGGTAGCCCGTGAGATGCCCGTTGGAGGCATTCCACAGTGTCGGTCGAGTTGAATCACACCATCATCCAGTGCCGGGACAACCGCGAATCCGCGGAGTTCCTGGCGTACGTCCTGGACCTCACCCCCGGAAGGGAATGGGGACCTTTCATTCCGGTCGTCCTGGCGAACAGCGTCACGCTGGACTTCGCGACCGTTCCCGCCGGATCGATCACCGAGCAGCACTACGCGTTCCTCATTTCGGAGGCGGAGTTCGATACGGCCTTCGACCGCGTCAAAGCCATGGGCATCCCCTACTACGCCGACCCCCACCGCAGGCACCCCGGGGAGATCAACCACAACGACGGCGGGCGCGGCGTGTACTTCCCCGATCCCAGCGGTCACGGGATGGAACTCATCACCCGCCCGTACGGCGGCTGGTCGTAGCGGCAGCGGTCCGTGTCCCCCGGCGCCGGGGGACACGGGCCGCCGGCACGAGGTCCGCCCGGCTCAAGGCAC
>NZ_JBEXWB010000528.1:0-3069 GCF_040629645.1 Streptomyces sp. NPDC005899
GTGACGGCCGGGCCCCGCTCACGCCGGGCTGCCTCACGCCTCGTGGGCCACCAGGAAGATGCCGACGTAGTGCACCACGAAGGCGGCGAGCGTCAGCGAGTGGAAGACCTCGTGGAAGCCGAACCAGTCCGGTGACGGGTTCGGGCGCTTGAGGCCGTAGATGACACCGCCCGCGCTGTACAGCAGGCCGCCGACGACGACCAGGACGAGTACCGCGATGCCGCCCGCGCGCATGAAGTCGGGCAGGAAGAAGACCGCGGCCCAGCCCATCGCGATGTAGCAGGGGGTGTACAGCCAGCGGGGCGCGCCGACCCAGAACACCCGGAAGGCGATGCCGGCGGCAGCCGCCCCCCAGATGCCCCACATGAGCGGGCGACCGGTGGACTCGGGCAGCAGGAGCAGGGTCAGCGGGGTGTACGTGCCCGCGATGATCAGGAAGATGTTGGCGTGGTCGAGCCTGCGCAGCACGGCCTCGCCGCGCGGCCCCCAGGTCCCCCGGTGGTAGACCGCGCTCACACCGAACAGCAGGCAGGCGCTGAGTACGTACACCGCGCAGGCGACGCGTGCCCGCGTGCTGTCCGCCAGGGCTATCAGCGCGATTCCGGCGATCACCACCGCGGGGAACATCCCGGCGTGCAGCCATCCCCGCATCCGTGGCTTGACCGGGACGGGGTCGGTGAGTTCGACGGGCCCGGACGACGCGGAGTCGGCAGAAGTCATGACGGCATGCTACCTACGCCCCCGTAGGTAGCGAATCGTAGTGGCGATGGTCACTGTGCTCACCTGGGCGCCCCTCTGGACATATGGGCGCGAGCAGCGGAACATCAAATGAGTGCGGTCGGCACCGGATGAGCGCGAAGGTGGAATCGAAGCGTCCGGGTCGCAGCCCCCACGGGGCCTCTTCCACAGAAACCCACTCCAAGGAGCGATCGTGGCGCGCGACATCGCGGCTCCCCTCACTGTTCCCACCGACCACCCGGAGCTCGTCTCCTGGGTGGCCGGGATCGCAGCACTCACCGAGCCGGACCGGGTGGTCTGGTGCGACGGCTCCGAGGCCGAGTACGAGCGCCTGTGCGAGGAGCTCGTCGCGAAGGGCACCTTCACGAAGCTCGACCCGGTCAAGCGCCCGAACTCGTACTACGCCGCGTCCGACCCGAGTGACGTCGCCCGCGTCGAGGACCGCACCTTCATCTGCTCCGAGAAGGAGGAGGACGCGGGACCGACGAACCACTGGAAGGCCCCCGCCGAGATGCGGGAGATCTTCACGGGCGAGAAGGGCGTCTTCCGCGGCTCCATGCGCGGGCGCACGATGTACGTCGTCCCGTTCTGCATGGGCCCCGTCGGCTCGCCGCTCTCCGCCATCGGCGTCGAGATCACCGACTCCGCGTACGTCGCCGTCTCCATGCGCACCATGACGCGGATGGGGCAGGAGGTCCTCGACGAGCTCGGCACCGACGGCTTCTTCGTGAAGGCCGTCCACACCCTCGGCGCACCCCTGGCCGAGGGCGAACAGGACGTCCCGTGGCCGTGCAACTCCACCAAGTACATCTCGCACTTCCCCGAGGACCGCGAGATCTGGTCGTACGGCTCCGGCTACGGCGGCAACGCCCTGCTGGGCAAGAAGTGCTACGCCCTGCGCATCGCCTCCGTCATGGCCCGCGACGAGGGCTGGCTCGCCGAGCACATGCTGATCCTCAAGCTGACCCCGCCGCGGGGTGAGAGCAGGTACGTCGCCGCCGCCTTCCCGAGCGCCTGCGGCAAGACCAACCTCGCCATGCTGGAGCCCACGATCTCCGGCTGGACCGTCGAGACCATCGGCGACGACATCGCCTGGATGCGTTTCGGCGAGGACGGCCGGCTGTACGCCATCAACCCCGAGGCGGGCTTCTTCGGTGTCGCGCCCGGTACCGGCGAGCACACCAACGCGAACGCCATGAAGACCATGTGGGGCAACTCCGTCTTCACCAACGTCGCGCTCACCGACGACGGCGACGTGTGGTGGGAGGGCATGACCGAAGAGCCCCCGGCGCACCTCACGGACTGGAAGGGCAACGACTGGACCCCCGAGTCCGGCACGCCCGCCGCCCACCCCAACGCCCGCTTCACCGTGCCCGCGGGACAGTGCCCGATCATCGCACCGGAGTGGGAGGACCCGAAGGGCGTGCCGATCTCGGCCATCCTCTTCGGCGGTCGCCGCGCCTCGGCCGTGCCGCTGGTCACCGAGTCCTTCACCTGGCAACACGGCGTCTTCCTCGGCGCGAACGTCGCCTCCGAGAAGACCGCGGCCGCCGAGGGCAAGGTCGGCGAGCTGCGCCGCGACCCCTTCGCCATGCTGCCGTTCTGCGGCTACAACATGGGCGACTACATGAAGCACTGGATCGAGGTCGGCGCCGGCAAGGACCGGTCGAGGCTGCCGAAGATCTACTACGTGAACTGGTTCCGCAAGAACGAGGCGGGGAAGTTCGTGTGGCCCGGCTTCGGTGAGAACAGCCGCGTCCTCAAGTGGATCGTCGAACGCCTGGAGGGCACGGCGGAAGGCGTCGAGACGCCGATCGGCATCCTGCCGGCCGCGGGCTCCCTGGACACCGACGGCCTGGACCTCTCGGAGTCCGACCTCGGCTTCCTGCTGGACGTCGACAAGGAGGTCTGGCGCGAGGAGGCCGCGCTGATCCCCGAACACCTCGACACCTTCGGCGACCACACGCCGAAGGAGCTGTGGGACGAGTACCACGCGCTGGTCCGGCGCCTGGGCTGAGCCCACGCCTCCCCGCACTCCGCGGCGGGCCCGGAAGACATCCGCCCTGACCTGTGGGGTCGACGGCCCGCCGCGGTAAGGCCCCCGGAACACCCTCGAGGTTCCGGGGGCCGTCCCGTTCCGCGGGTCCCCGCCCTCGGGGGGAGGCCCGTGCCGGGGAGGGCGGGGGCACCCGGTCCGCGCGCCTTCACGGCACGTGGACCGGGGCCGTCAGCGGGCGCCCACGAGCGTGGGCGCGGAGTCCGCGGCGAGTGCCGCGGTGTGGGCGTCCATCGCCTGGGCCGCGAGGATCGCGGCGGCGGTGTCGGCGCGGG
>NZ_JBEXWB010000529.1:0-3068 GCF_040629645.1 Streptomyces sp. NPDC005899
TCCGGCGTGTGGACCTGTTCTGGGCCCGCCGCCTGCGCTACACCGGCCCGGGCTGGGGTGACGGCTGCTGCCCCGCGGTGCACGAACACCACCACACGGGCGAGGTGATCGTGCACGGGCCGCGCCTCACCGACCCGGCCGCGCTCGCCCAGCTCCAGCACATCGACGACGACGAGATCCCGATCGTGATGCCCCGCAACACGCTGATCGACTTCGGCCCGAAGGAGCGCGACACCACGCCGCGCCTCTTCACCATCGAGCAGTTCGCCAAGCTCTTCGAGAACTTCCAGCACAGCGCCTGGCACCGGGAGACCCGCGGGCGCTACGCGGTCGACGAGCAGAGCGACAACTACGCCCAGTTCGCCCGGGGAGAGAAGCCGCTGTGGGATCTGGAGACTCCCTGGAGCAGCGGCATCCGTGAGAAGACCGCGGGGGGCGCCTACGTGGGCCGGGTCCGCGTCGTGGACGACCCGCTGACCGAGGGGCAGCGGTACCTGCTCGCGCACGGCGAGAAGACCGTGCGCGGCAGCTTGAGAGGAGATCACCTCGAAGTCGCTCGCTCGCTTCCGGAAGACCAAGAAGACGGCGATCCTTTCCACAGCTCTGCTCGGCCTGGTCTTACCGACGAACGCTCTGCTCACTGCCACACCGGCTGCCGCTGTCTCGTGCAGCGGATGGGGATGGAGCAACCCCGACGCAGGCCACGGATACATGACGAAGAGCGGCACCCATCTGAAGTCCGGCCCGTACTCGGCATGCGCCGACCTGACGACAACGGCCCCGGTGGGCACCCACCTGTATTACCACTGTTACGTGGTGAACGACTACGGCAACACCTGGACCCATGTACGGGGCGATGGAACGAGCATCGAGGGCTGGACCTCGGACGACAACCTTGATGACAACGGTGCGACCAGCCGCTGCTGAGTTGAGTCGCGATGCCGGTCTTCAGCTGAGGAGACCTGGTTCCAGCTGCTGCTCCCCACTGACAGAGATGTGACCGGTGGTTCTACTGAAGAACCTGGCCGGCCCACGGACTGACGTCGTCGACTGACCTGTTCGAGGTTGTCGACTCGTCGGCGGGACCACCGCTCACGCGGCCGGACGGGCTGTGTGACGTCAGAAGCGCGGCCTGTCGAGAGATCGTTGGCACCCGGGCCGCGAACAACGTCTCATCGGGCGTTTCCGGTGTTCCGTCGCCCTGCGGCCGCACCTTCGGCGGGCGGGATCAGCGGCTCCGCGATCTCCCACAGCCCGTCCGGAACAATCCGACGTCCCGTGCCCCGCCCCTTGCTCAGACCGACGAGCCGAACCCCACGTGGGACACGGCTTCATGGACTTCGAGCCTGGTGGATCACTGGAACGATCAGCACTTCGCGCCGTCGAGGAGATTCGGCGCAAAAGGTCAGTATCACAGAGAACCTATATGGGAGGTTTTGTACATGCGAAAGAGCTTTGCCCTGGTCGCCGCCGTGGGCAGCCTGACAGGGGCGTTCGCCCTTGCACCCGGCGCCGCGGCCTCGACCCCGAGCAGCCCGGCCCCCGTCGTGACGACATACGACCCCGGAGCGCCCGTTCCCGAGGGGGCCCACAGCCTGTCGGACAAGGCAGGTGCGACAGGGGCCACGGCCGGAATCATCGCCGTGTAAGACAAGAACTTCCTCAACCGCAGGGACAAGACGAAGTGCGCGGACGACAGTGCCAACAACGGGCTGAGGGTGCACACCTGTAGCCACGCGAGCTTCGACAACGGCTTCCAGAAGTTCACGGCGATCCAGTACGACGACGGTTACATGAACTTCCAGAACGCGGCTACGGGGGAATGCCTCGACGGCAGCGCCGCCAACGGCGTCCGCACCCACGACTGCAGCACCGCCAGTTACGTCAACGGCTACCAGCGTTGGTACGTCAACGACCAGGACAACGCCTACGAGTGGGTTTCCTTCCGGAACGTGGCCACCGGAAAGTGCCTGGACTACAGCCCCACCTACGGTCTGCGCCTCCACGACTGCAGCGCTGCCGCCCTTCAGAACGGCTACCAGGGCTGGAACTACTGAGCCGACGGGAGGGTGCACCTCATCCCTGGGCCGCGTTTCGGCAGTGGGCTCCGTTCCTCGTCCTGCGTCTGGATGCTCCAGGTGTGGGGCGAGGGGATTTTTCAGGCGAGCAGTGGGCGCTCCAGCGCTGACGCGCTGATCGCGCCGTCGTCGGGGCCGGGCTTCGAAGCGGGCGAGGAAGTCAGCCGCCCGGCCTGGGCGGCGCGGGCTGCTTGCTCGGCCTCAGCCGCTGCTGTGGGGTACGAACGAGGTTGGCCTTGACCTTGGAAAACATAGCGGGGGGGGCCTCTATGTCGTTCGTCAATCCCGTGCTGCCGGTTTCGGGGTGTTGGTCCCGTTCATGCGGCGAGGGTGACGGTGGGGGCTCGTAGATGGCGTCGTCCGCCGATCACCGCAGCGTCCTTCGCGTCGGTCTTCGCCTCACCGGGATCGAGATCGGCGATCCGGCGCATGGCCAGTCCGGGCAGGTAGGCGACCCGGCAGCCCGTGTCCCGGGCGACGGCCAGGGGCAGGGCGCCGATGGAGGCGGGCTGGTCCACGATCACCAGCACCGTGCCGGACTTCGCGGCCAGCTTGTCGAGGACGGCCCGCAGCTTCGGCTCGCTGTCGGGCAGCCGCTTGTCGAAGACCTTCTTCCGGCCGGAGTCAGCCCGTGCCTGTGATGGGCGCTCCTGCCGACGTCCAGGCCGAGGGACACGCCCACGTCTTCGGTGTCGAACATCGCACCCTTCGCAGGGGGTGGCGGCGCCGGTCTCGGCAGGTGTCGTGCGCGCGCATCCACGTCATGCGGACCTGCCGCCCGCGAACTGCCCGGCATTGCGCCGGACCGGACGGTGGCCGGACCTCGGCGTCTCCGACGACACCTCCCGGGCCCGGCGACACCCCCAGGTCATGCTTTCGGCAAGAGGGCACAGTCATGCCAGGCCCGGAGGCCGGCGATCCCGTTGCAGGACCGCGAAAAAGATAACGAGGCGGGCCCGCCGAAGACATGCTTGTGGGGGCTTCGGCGGG
>NZ_JBEXWB010000530.1:0-3038 GCF_040629645.1 Streptomyces sp. NPDC005899
ACCGCGCCAGCCACTCCGGCAACGCCGACCGGTCGCCGGCCCCCAGCGCGAGGAGCATGGCGTCCGCGGGCGAGGGCACGAACGGCTGACGCAGCAGTGGCATGCCCGCCTCCTCGGGGGTCCTGGCAGCCTTGCGGTGGTTGTCCTCGGCGCACGAGGCCACCGTGTTCGTCCAGGTGTCCTGACCGCCCTGGGCACGCGGCACCACATGGTCCACGGTGGTCGCCCGGCGCCCGCAGTACGCGCACCGGTGCTGGTCCCGCACGAGGACGCCCCTTCTCGACCACGGCGCGTGTCTTCGGAACGGCACCCGTACGAACCGGCAGAGCCTGATCACTCTGGGCACCGGGATGTCGACGGCGGCGCCCCGCATGCGCAGCCCGGGATCGGCCTGCTCGACGACCGCCTTGTCCTGCAGGATGAGCACCACCGCGCGGTTGAGCGTCACCGTCGACAGCGGCTCGAAGCTCGCGTTGAGCACCAGTGTGTCCCGCATCCTGCCCACCTCCCGTGTGCCGCCCGCCCCCCGGCGGGCCCGGATCAACTCTGTCCGGGAGAGCCGTGATGGACAACGCAATAAAAAGTGCCCTGCCCTGGTCTCTCCAAGACCGGGGCAGGGCAAACAGCGGGAGAACCCTCAGCTGTCGGGGGAGGCGTACTCACCGATCAGCCGGGCGCGGGCCAGCGTGTGGAAGCGGAGGTTGAATCCGACCACCGCGGGCGAGGCGTCGCTGTCCGGACCGAGCTTCTCGGTGTCCACCGCGTACACGGTGAAGACGTAGCGGTGGTTCTCACCGGCCGGCGGCGCGGCACCGCCGAACTCCTTCGCGCCGTAGTCGTTGCGCGCGTGGACGGCCCCCTCGGGCAGCCCCTCGAACGTGCCGCTGCCGGCGCCCGCCGGAAGCTCCGTCACCGAAGCCGGAAGGTCGAAGACCACCCAGTGCCAGAACCCGCTGCCCGTCGGCGCGTCCGGGTCGAAGCACGTCACCGCGAAGCTCTTCGTCCCGGAGGGGAAGCCCTCCCACCGCAGATGCGGCGAGGTGTTCCCCGCGGAGAGGACCTGCGCGTCGGCGAGTACGGCCCCCGGTGCGAGGTCCTCGCTCACCACGGTGAACGAGGGGACCTCGGGATGGAAGTCGTGCGGCAGTGGGGCCCTCTTCGACTCGGTCACGTCAGCACCTCTCCTGATCGGCTGCATTGTCTCTGCCACCGACCCTAGGGGGTGTCAGAGCCAGTTGCGCTGTCCGCCGACCTGCGCGAGCCACTGGTTGAGGTAGGCGGCCCAGTCCGTGTCGCGGTAGTCGTTCAGTCCGACCTTGAACGCGCGGTAGGAGTCACTGCCCTCGCTGAAGAGGCCGGGCTTCTTGTCCATCTCCAGGACGACGTCCATCTCACGGTCGTCGGCGACGAAGGTCAGCTCGACCTGGTTGAGGCCGCGGTACTGCTGCGGCGGGAAGAACTCGATCTCCTGGTAGAACGGCAGCCGCTGGCGCGTACCGCGGATGTGACCGCGCTCCATGTCCGCGCTGCGGAAGCCGAAGCCCAGCTGCCCGAAGGCGTCCAGGATGGCCTGCTGGGCCGGCAGCGGGTGCACGTTGACGGGGTCCAGGTCTCCGGAGTCCACGGCCCGGGCGATCTCGAGCTCCGTGGTCACACCGATGTTCATGCCCCGCAGGTGCTGCCCCGCGAACATGGTGATCGGCGTCTCCCAGGGGATCTCGAGCCCGAACGGCACGACGTGCACGGCACCGGCCTTCACCTCGAAGGCACCGCCCAGACGCTGCTTGGCGAACTCGATGTCCTGCTTCGTCTCCTGGTCGCCGCCCTCGACCTCGACCCGCGCCTGCAGACCGACCGACAGACCTTCGATCTGCTGGTCCACGGAGCCGCCCTGGACGCGCACCTCGCCCTGCACGACGCCACCGGGGACGACGTTGAGTTCGGTGAGTTCGGTCTCGACCGAAGCACCGCCGGCACCCATGCTCGCGAGCAGCCGCTTGAAGCCCATGTTTTCCTCCTTGGTCCTGACCTCTACATACGCGCCAGAACCGTAGCCGGTTCCCGGCGCGGCCTTCCCAGTACCCTCGGACGCCATGAACGAGGCCATGGACCGTACGCCGCTGACGCGGGACTTCTTCGACCGTTCCGTCCTGGACGTGGCACCCGATCTGCTGGGCCGCACCCTGGTCCGCACCACCGACGAGGGCCCCATCGAACTGCGCCTCACGGAGGTGGAGGCGTACGCGGGTGACATCGACCCGGGTTCCCACGCGTTCCGCGGCCGGACGGCCCGCAACAGCGTCATGTTCGGTCCGCCGGGTCACTCGTACGTGTACTTCACGTACGGGATGTGGCACTGCCTCAACCTGGTGTGCGGTCCCGAGGGCAAGGCGAGCGGGGTCCTGCTCAGGGCGGGCGAGATCCAGGTGGGGGCGGACCTCGCCCGCGCGCGCCGTTTCTCCGCGCGCAACGACCGCGAACTGGCCAAGGGGCCGGCCCGGCTGGCCACCGCCCTCGACGTCGACCGGGCGCTGAACGGCGTCGACGTGCTGGACGGCCAGGGCCCGCTGTCCGTACTGCGGGGCACCCCGCCCCCGCCCGGTCAGGTGCGGAGCGGGCCGCGCACCGGCGTGGGCGGCGACGGCTCCCACCAGCCGTGGCGCTTCTGGATCGACGGTGACCCCACGGTCAGCCCGTACCGGGCCCATGTGCCGCGCCGCCGGGCTACTTGACTCGTCCCCGCGTCTTCCCTAATGTAGTCCGAGCCGCTTGAACGGATGCAGTTGTCATCGGCCCGGTCCTCAGGACCGAGCCCGGGCATCGTGAGAGGGCCAACCACTACCTATGATTCACCCCTGGCGGGTGAGGTTCCGGCATGCCGGAATTCACCTGACGGCTCGATTATGAGTCGCAGAGGAAATCCGCTAACGTAGTGAGCACGCCGAAAGGGAAACGCGAAAGCGAAGAACTGGAAAGCGAATCAGCAGGAACCCGCTTCGGCCGGGAATCGGACACGAAAGAGTCTGATAGAGTCGGAA
>NZ_JBEXWB010000531.1:0-3034 GCF_040629645.1 Streptomyces sp. NPDC005899
CCCCTTCCGCGCCTCGACCGCACCGCCGGCCCGCGTCCGACGACGCGGGGCGGCTTTGCGCTACACGTTGCCGTGGTGTTGCAGCTTCATGGCCACCCGCGCTCCGCGCTTCCGCGGCGGCGCTGCCAGGCTCTACGGTCTCTGACCAGGTCCCGCGGCCGCGACCGTCCGGGCCCGCCCGTCCGTGCGCCCCGGTCACCGCCTGGACGACCTGAGCGATGTCATCACCCGGATGACGTGAGGCACACCGAGGCGCGCGACCATGGACAGGGGGCGGCCACCGGGCCCGTAGCCGTACCTCTTCTCCCTGGAGCGATCATGACGCCCGCATCGCCGTCCGAAGGCGCGTACGACCGGATACGTCTGCGCCAGTTGCGCCGCGGTCTCGCGAGGCCGGCCGGGATAGATCGCCGCTCCCTGCTGAGGCTGGCCGCCGCGGCGTCCGTGGCCGCGCCCCTGCTGCCGGCCGCCGCCCCGTCCGCGCACGCGGTGACGGCACCGGGAGGGGTGGTGAAGCCGCTGCCACCGGAGCTGTTCACCGTGCGCGGCACCAACGCCGAGACGAACTTCGCGGCGCTGCGGGACACGGGGCTGCTCACCCCCGCCGACCGCTTCTTCGTGCGCAACCACACAGGGACACCTCGCGTCGACGCCTCCGACTGGAAGCTGACGGTGTGGGGCGACGGGCTGACCGGCGGGCCGGTCGACTTCTCGTACGAGGCGCTGCGGGCCCTGCCGTCCGTCAGCCGCACGGCGTTCGTCGAGTGCGCGGGCAACGGCCGCAGCTTCTTCGCCTCCCAGCAGGGCGAGCAGGTGAGCGGCACCGCGTGGACGCTGGGCGCCATCGGTACGGCCCGGTGGCGCGGGGTGCGGCTGGCCGAGGTGCTGCGCCGGGCCGGGATCGGTGCGAACGCGGTCGACGTGCTGCCGCGCGGCCTGGACGCCGAGGTCGTCAGCGACGGTGTCCCGCTGGGCCGGGTGCGCAGGCCGCTGCCGGTCGCGAAGGCCCTGGACGACGTGCTCCTCGCCTACGAGATGAACGGCGAACCGCTGCCGCCCGACCACGGCCACCCGGTGCGGCTGATCGTCCCGTCATGGGTCGGCATCGCGAACATCAAGTGGGTGGGCGACATCGAGGTGAGCGCCGAGCCGCTGCTGACCCCGTGGAACACGGGCATGTACCGCCTCTTCGGCCCGGGTCACCCGCCCGAGGGCAGTGCCCCGCTGTCCCGGCAGACCCTGAAGAGCGCGTTCGAACTCACCCCCGGTGCCACGTTCGCCGCCCACCGCAGGCACCTGCTCACCGGCCGCTCCTGGTCGGGCGGAGCGCCGGTGCGCGCGGTGGACGTCAGCACCGACGGCGGCGTCCGGTGGCGTCCCGCCCGGCTGCGTGACGAGCCCCGGCCTGGCAGCTGGGTCCGCTGGTCGGCCGACTGGGTGCCCAGGGCCCCGGGCCCCGGCGTGCTGCTCGCACGGGCGACGGACCGCTCGGGCCGTACCCAGCCGGAGACCACCGCGTGGAACACGCAGGGCTACCTCTTCGACGCGGTGGTGCGGCACCCCGTCACGGTCGTGTGACCCGGCGCCGGCCCGCACCGGACGCGGCCCCGTGCGCGCCGCCCGGGTGTTCCGTCCGGTGCCCGGTGCGCTCCGGCGGTCAGCCGGCCGCCGCCGGGCGCGCCCCTTCGGAGCGCTCGGCGCGGCCCGCCCAGTAAGTGGCGATCATGTCCTCACCGCCGTGTCCGGCCGCCTCCGCCCGGACGAACCGCTCGGCGGAGGCGGCCACGAGGTCCAGGGTGACCCCGGACGTCTCGGCCGCGTCGAGGATCAGCCGGGCGTCCTTGAGCGCGGTGGAGAGCGCGAAGCTCGGGGTGAGGTCACCGGTCAGCACCGCCGACGACTTGGCGTGCAGGTAGGGCGTGTCCAGCGGTCCGCCCGCCATCGCCTCGAGGAAGACGCGCGGGTCGACGCCGAGCCCCTCGGCGAGGTTGAGGCACTCGGCCACGCTGTTGACCAGGTTGATCACCCAGGTGTTGGCGACCAGCTTCAGCCGGGTGGCCGCTCCGGGCTCCTCACCGACCCAGACGGTGCGCTGCCCGATCGCCTCCAGCACGGGCAGGACGGCCGTGCGGGCTGTGGAGGGGCCTGAGACGAACACCGTGAGCGTGCCCTGCTCGGCCGGCTGCCGGGTGCCGGAGACCGGGGCGTCGAGGTAGACGAGTCCGAGGTCCGCGGCCCGCAGGGCGAGGTCGGCCGTGGCGTCGAGCCCTACCGTGGCGCTCTGCAGCCACACCTGGCCCGGCCGCAGGCCGGGGGCGGCGGCGGTGAGGGTCCTGGCCACGGACGGGCCGTCGTCGAGCGCGGTGAGGATGACGTCGGCGCCGAGCACCGCCTCGTGTGCCGTGTCCACGACGGCCGCACCGGCGGTGGCCAGAGGAGCGGCCTTCGCCCGGGTGCGGTTCCAGGCCCGGACGGGAAGGCCGGCCCTCAGCAGGCTCCGCGCCATCCCCGACCCCATGATCCCGGTACCGAGGACGGCGACGGCCGGGCGGCCGGGGGTGGCCGCGGTGGAGGCGGTGGTCATGGCGGGGTTCCCTTCGTCGGCGGGCCGGCGGACAACGGCGCCGGAGTGGGTCCGGGCGCGCCGTGGCACGGGCGGCTCTCGGCGGCCCGCCCGGGTCAAGACTGCCGCAGCGCACCGTCGAGCACCGCCCGGTGCACCGCCCTGGCGAGTCGCGACCCCCAGCGCGAGCGGGGTCCGGCGAACGGTTCGCCGGGTCCCGGACCGGGCACGGCGACGCAGACCGCGTCCGTGGGGGTGCCTGAGCAGTCGAGTCCGGCGTCCAGGAGGGCCTGCACCTTGGCCTCCGTGGCGGTCGCCACCGCGTTGACCAGTGCGGCGTCGGTGAGGGCGACGGGCAGGGTGACGACGATGTTGACGGTGCCCGGGGGCGACGGGCCGTCGGTGCCCCCGCCGGGGGCGGCGGCCCAGCCCCGGACGCCGAGCCCGCTCGTGACGGTGGCGGTCACGCCG
>NZ_JBEXWB010000532.1:0-3032 GCF_040629645.1 Streptomyces sp. NPDC005899
CATTCCCGGCTCCGGGGCGGGTGGGTTTATAATTAGCTTATTTTTTGGGGGCCGCCCGTACGACCGGGTACCGCGCCCGGCGGCGGATGCCCTGCCGGGCATCCGCAGCCGGTCCGCGTTCTACAGGTACTGCCCGGTGTTCGCCACCGTGTCGATGGAACGACCGGTGTCCGCGCCCTGCTTTCCGGTGACGAGCGTGCGGATGAACACGATCCGCTCGCCCTTCTTCCCGGAGATCCTGGCCCAGTCGTCCGGGTTCGTGGTGTTGGGCAGGTCCTCGTTCTCCTTGAACTCGTCCACGCACGCCTGGAGGAGATGGGAGACGCGCAGGCCCTTCTGGCCCTGCTCGAGGAATGCCTTGATGGCCATCTTCTTCGCCCGGTCCACGATGTTCTGGATCATCGCTCCGGAGTTGAAGTCCTTGAAGTACAGGACTTCCTTGTCGCCGTTGGCGTAGGTGACCTCGAGGAACCGGTTCTCCTCGGATTCCGTGTACATCCGCTCCACGACGGACTGGATCATGGCGTGGGCGGCGGCCTCCCTGGACCCGCTGTGCTCGGCCAGGTCGTCCGCGTGCAGCGGGAGCGAGGAGGTGAGGTACTTCGCGAAGATGTCCTTCGCGGCCTCCGCGTCCGGGCGCTCGATCTTGATCTTCACGTCGAGGCGGCCGGGCCGCAGGATGGCCGGGTCGATCATGTCCTCCCGGTTGGAGGCACCGATGACGATGACGTTCTCCAGGCCCTCCACACCGTCGATCTCGGCGAGCAGCTGCGGGACGATGGTGTTCTCCACGTCCGAGCTGACACCGGAACCGCGGGTGCGGAAGAGGGATTCCATCTCGTCGAAGAAGACGATGACCGGGGTGCCCTCGCTCGCCTTCTCCCGCGCGCGCTGGAAGACGAGGCGGATGTGCCGCTCGGTCTCACCGACGTACTTGTTGAGGAGCTCGGGGCCCTTGATGTTGAGGAAGTAGCTCTTCCCCGCGGGCTGACCGGTGACCTCGGCGACCTTCTTGGCCAGGGAGTTGGCCACGGCCTTGGCGATGAGCGTCTTGCCGCAGCCGGGAGGCCCGTAGAGCAGGATGCCCTTCGGGGGCCGGAGTTCGTGCTCCTTGAAGAGGTCCGGGTGGAGGTACGGGAGTTCGACCGCGTCGCGGATCAGCTCGATCTGGTCGCCCAGGCCGCCGATCTTGTCGTAGTCGATGTCCGGGACCTCTTCGAGGACGAGCTCCTCGACCTCGCTCTTGGGGACCACTTCGTAGACGTAGCCGGACCTGGGTTCGAGCAGGAGGGCGTCGCCGGGACGGATGGTGATGTCCAGCAGCGGCTCCGCGAGCCGCACCACCCGTTCCTCGTCGGTGTGCCCGACGACCAGGGCGCGCTCGCCGTCCTCGAGGATCTCCTTGAGGGTGACGATGTCCCCGGCCCGCTCGAACTCCATGGCCTCGACCACGTTGAGCGCCTCGTTGAGCATGACTTCCTGGCCTCGCCGGAGGCCGTCGAGCTCGACACCGGGGCTGACGTTCACCCGGAGCTTGCGGCCCCCGGTGAAGATGTCGCAGGTGCCGTCCTCGTTGGCCTGCAGGAAGACACCGAAGCCGGCCGGCGGCTGGGCGAGCCGGTCGACCTCCTCCTTGAGGGCCACGATCTGGTCGCGGGCCTCGCGGAGCGTGCCGGCGAGCCGCTCGTTCTGCGCGGACACGCCTGACAGGCTGGTCTGCAACTCGACGATCCGCTCTTCGAGAATCCTCGTATGACGCGGAGAGTCGGCGAGCTTACGTCGCAGGACGGCGATTTCCTGCTCGAGATAGGCAACCTGGCCGGCTGGGTCTTCTGACCCCCGCCCGGGCCGGATGCCGCGGTTGATGTCGTCGTCGTGGGCTGCCACGGTCCTCACCTCCTCCAAGGGGAGCTGGACGCTTCCTGACCCTACCTGGGTGAGTGATGATTGAAACCCCTAGATCACAAAGACCTGGGGACGTGTCCGATCTTCACCCTTGCGCTCTCCCTCACGCCAAGGGAATACCCACCCTTCGGCGTCGGAAAGCCGCCGGTTGTATCGTCGAAGCGTTCAACACCCGTCAGGGCTGGCTTCAATTGGCGCAGATACGCAGGGAACGGCAGGACACATGACCGTGCAGCAGGACGCTCCGGGCGACGGCGAAGCGCAGGACCTCGAGGTCTGGATCGACCAGGACCTCTGTACGGGCGACGGCATCTGCGTGCAGTACGCCCCCGAGGTGTTCGAGCTCGACATCGACGGACTGGCGTACGTGAAGAGCGCGGACGACGAGCTCCTCCAGGACAAGGGGGCGACCACACCGGTGCCGCTGCCGCTGCTCCAGGACGTGGTGGATTCGGCCAAGGAGTGCCCGGGCGACTGCATCCACGTACGTCGCGTCGCGGACAACGTGGAGGTATTCGGGCCGGACGCCGCCTGAGGTGGCGAGGACGCCGCCCGGGGTGGCGAGGACGCCGCCCGGGGTGGCGAGGACGCCGCCCGGGGTGGCGTGCCGCCTCAGGCGCTCAGCCCGTCGTCCTCGGCGGAGCGGGTGGACTTGACGAAGGCGGCGCCCGTCCACCGCCAGGAGGCGCTCTCCCGCACGTCGGGGCAGCAGCGCGGCACGTCGATCGAGGAGTAGCCGAGCAGGGTCGCGGAGACCTTGCCCCCACGGACCGCGAAGTCCGTGACCGTCAGTCTCCGAGCGGGGTCCACCAGGGTCGCCACGACCCGGGGTGCGGCCCCGCCCGTCTGCGTCAGGACGTAGACGCCGCTCGGCGGGGTGCCGGAACCGGCGGCGCAGTGGACCACTGCGACGGTTTCCGGCCTGCCGTCGCCGTCCAGGTCGCCGGGCGCGTTTTCGGCCACGGTACGGCCGGCGGTGCCGCAGTCGAGCGGGAAGGCGACCCGCGCCGGGTCGGGGGCGGCCGCCGGTGCGGTGCCGTGCGCCGCTCGGCATGTCCTGATTACCGCAGGCGACCTCCGCCGGGCCGTAGTCAGGCCCGTCTCGGAACATTTCGGCTGCCCACCAG
>NZ_JBEXWB010000533.1:0-3008 GCF_040629645.1 Streptomyces sp. NPDC005899
GCCGGGCCGCGCCCCCCGGCCGGGCGGCCGGCACACCCGCGGCTTCAGTGCGTCGGGGCGAGGGGCTGCTTGCTCTCCTCGGCCAGCCGCTCCAGACCGCTCTGGGTCTTGAGCGGCTTCTCCTTGACGAACAGCACCGCCACCAGCGCCAGCACCGCGAAGGGGGCGCCGACGAGGAAGATGTCGGCGGTCGCGTCGCCGTAGGCCTGCTCCACGACCTGGCGCGCCTGCGCGGGGAGGGTCGCGAGGTCGGGGATGGCGTGACTGCCGCCGCCCCCTGCGGCCGCGGCACCGCCGAGCCCCTTCTCCAGGTCCTCGGTCACCTGGTGGGCGAGGACCGCACCGAGCGCGCTGGTGCCGATGGCACCGCCGAGACTGCGGAAGAAGGACAGGACGGACGTCGCCGAACCGAGTTCGGCCGCCGGCACGTCGTTCTGGGCGGCGAGCACGAGGTTCTGCATCAGCATGCCGACCCCGACGCCGAGCACGGCCATGTAGAGGGCCAGGATCCAGAAGGCGGTGTCCGCGCCGATCGTGGACAGCAGGCCCATGCCCGCGGTCATGATCACACCACCGGCGATCAGGAAGTTCTTCCACTTGCCGGTCTTGGTGATGATCTGCCCGGCCACCGTCGTGGAGACCATGAGACCGAGGATCATCGGCAGGCTCATCAGCCCGGCGGTGGTCGGTGACTTGCCCAGGGAGACCTGGAAGTACTGCGAGAGGAAGACGGTCCCGCCGAACATCGCCACGCCGACGAGGAGGCTCGCCACGGTGGTCAGCGTGACCGTCCGGTTGCGGAAGATGTCCAGCGGGATCATCGGTTCCTCGACGCGCGACTCGACGAGTACGGCCAGGGCGAGCAGGACCGCGCCGCCGGTGACGAGGGCCGCGGTCTGCCACGACATCCAGTCGAACTGGTTGCCCGCGAGCGTGATCCACAGCAGCAGGGCGCTCACCCCGGCCATGATCAGGAACGCGCCCAGGTAGTCGATCCGCACCTTGCGGCGGACGACGGGCAGGTCGAGCGTGAGCTGGAGCAGCACGATCGCGAGCAGCGCGAACGGCACCCCGATGAAGAAGCACCAGCGCCAGCCCAGCCACGAGGTGTCGACCAGCACACCGCCGATCAGCGGTCCGGCGACGGTCCCGACGGCGAACACGGCGCCGAAGATGCCCGAGTACCGACCGAGTTCGCGCGGCGGGATGATCGAGGCCATCACGACCTGGGCCAGGGCGGTGAGACCGCCGGCGCCGATGCCCTGGACGACACGGCTGATGATGAGGACGGTGACGCTGTCCGAGAAGCCGGCGACGAGCGAGCCGATGACGAACATCCCCAGCGACAGCTGGATGAGCAGCTTCTTGTCGTAGAGGTCGGACAGCTTGCCCCAGATGGGGACGGTGGCGGTCATGGCCAGCAGTTCCGCCGTGACCACCCACGTGTACGACGACTGGCTGCCGTGCAGGTCGGTGATGATGCGGGGCAGGGCGTTGGCGACGACGGTGGAGGCGAGGATGGCCACGAACATCCCGGCCATGAGGCCGGACATGGCCTGGATTATCTGGCGTCTCGTCATGGACGGGGGCGCCTCGGGTGCGGGCGTCACGGCGGCGGACATCGGTGGACGTACCTCGGTTCTCTGTGAGTCGGTGCCTTCGGGGGAAGGCCGTGGATGTCTGGGTGGGGCCCGCGTGGCGGGCGGGGACGTCAGTCGCGGAGTGCGGCGGCGAGTTCGGTGAACGCCTCGTCGTAGACGGTCTTCAGCGGCCGGAGGCGTCCGGTGGCGGTCCACAGTTCGACGGCGGACCGCACGGCGGCGAGGGTGGTGTGCACGAGCAGGCGCGGCCGGAGGTCCTGGTCGGCCTCCACGCCGAGCCGTTCCGCCACCGCGGCGATCAGCGCCTGCTCGTCGGCGCCGCGGGCCGCGAGGAACCGGGGGAACAGCGACGGGGTGTTGCCCAGGACGGTGCACTGCAGCTCCCAGCGGTCGTGGCCCACCTCGATGTGGGTCAGTTCCGCGGAGAGGGCCTCGCGCAGCACCGTGAGGGTCGGGAGGTGCGCGGGGGCGTCGATGACGGCCCGGCGGGTCCGTTCGGTGAGGTCGGGGTCGGCGACGAGGACGGCGTCGTCGAGATGCCCGAAGTAGTTGAAGAACGTCCGCACCGAGACGCCCACCTCCGCGGTGACCGCCTCCACCGTCACCTGATCGAGTCCGCGTTCGGCGGCCATGCGCAGAGCTGTGCCGGCCAGGGCGTCGCGGGTCGCGCGCTTCTTCCGCTCACGCAGGCCGAGGGACGGATCTTCGGGGAGGGTCACGAAGGTGCATGGTATGCAAAAATGCAGAGCATGCAAATTCGGCGGGCGCACCCCCGGCCGGTCGGGGTCCGCCCGAGGCATGATGGTGACCATGAGCACAGGTGAAGGTGTCAGGCTCACCCTGGCCCGCGGTGACATCACCCGGCAGAAGGCGGACGTCCTGGTCAACGCCGCCAACTCCTCCCTCCTCGGCGGCGGGGGAGTGGACGGGGCGATCCACCGGGCCGGTGGCCCGGAGATCCTGGCGGCCTGCCGCGCACTGCGGGCCTCGCACTACGGCAAGGGCCTGCCGACCGGCCGGGCCGTCGCCACCACGGCCGGCCGGCTCGACGCCACCTGGGTCGTCCACACCGTCGGTCCGGTCTGGAGCGCGACGGACGACCGCTCGGATCTGCTTGCCTCCTGCTACCGCGAATCGCTGAGTGTGGCGGCGGAGTTGGGGGCGCGCACGGTGGCCTTCCCGGCCGTCTCCGCCGGCATCTACGGCTGGCCGGTCCGGGACGCGGCCCGGATCGCGGTCCGTACGGTCAGGGCGGAGGCGACCGCGCCGGTCGAGGAGGTCAGGTTCGTGCTGTTCGACGACCAGGCATACGAGGCGTTCGCCGCGGAAGCCGGCTGAACGCCCTCCGCACGCGTGCCCTCGACGGCCCCGCCCGGCGGCTCCCGGCCCCCGGCCGGAGATCGGAAG
>NZ_JBEXWB010000534.1:0-3004 GCF_040629645.1 Streptomyces sp. NPDC005899
CCGGGGGCCGGGATCCGCCGCGCACGCGGCGGCGGCGTCGAGCGCGCGGGCGGTGGCGCGTCGTTCGGGACCCTCCCTGCGCCGCAGGGCCGGACCGACGGTGATCAGCCAGGCGAAGGCGCCCGCGGCGAGTGCCAGGGCGAGGTGTCCGGGGATCTGCGCGGGCTCCTGCGGGACGAAGAGCGCGGCCGAGGTGACGAAGGTGAAGATGACGTTGCCGGGCGGGCCGATGCGGGTGGCGTCGCAGAAGGTCTTCTGGACGGCCGCGAGCAGGGCCCCCACGGCGATCAGCACGGCGGTCGAGTCGGTGACGGCGGCGGCGGTCAGGGAGACGGCGAGGCCGGCGACCATGCCGAGGACCACCCGCAGGACGGTGTGGGCACGGCGGGCGTAGGGGAGGTTGTGCCCGTAGAGGGCGCAGAGCGACCCGGCCATCGTGTACATCACGAGGTCCAGGCGGTCCGTCGAGTGCAGCAGCAGGTTGGGCACGCCGGAGGCCACGACCACGCTCAGCGCCGGCTTGTACCAGGTCTCGACGGGGCTCTTGAGCCTGAGGGCCCCGGTCACCGGCAGCTTGTGGAGGGATGGCTTCCGGGGTCGTGTCGCTGTGTCACTCACCCCAGTAGATTAACAGGTATTACACCAGTAAACGATACGCCTCGGGAGGGTCCGCGGCGGGTGCGGGCAGGGGCGGGTGCGCGGCGGACGTCCAAGCGCCCTCTCGCGCGGGCGCCCGTTCACACCCCCGAGCACGCACGATGCCCGCACCCCCGCGCCACGGTGCCCGCACCACCGCGCGGGAAGGCACCGCAGGGCGCCGTCACGGCGCGGTTGCGCGCGCCTCCTCGGGTGCTCGCAGGGTCTCGGCGGCCTCCGACACCCTGCGCATCAGTGCCAGGAGCGCTCCCTGCTCCTCGGAGGTGAGCGGCCCCAGGAAGACCTGGTTCATCCGGACCGTGCGCAGGGCGAGCTTCCGGTGGAGACGGGCGCCCTCGTCGGTGAGGTGCAGCAGGGAGCGGCGCCCGTCGTGCGGGTCGCGCGCCTTGTCCAGCAGCTCCCGGCGCAGGAGGCGGGTGACCACCTCGGCCACGGTGGACCGGTCGAGACCGACGCGCTCCCCCACCGTCCGCTGGTCGAGGCCGGGCCCGGCGGCCAGCGCGTTGAGGACGGCGAACTGCGGTGAGGTGATCTCCTCCGAGACCATCGTGTTCCAGAGCAGGTGGTGCGCCTGCTGGAGCCGCCGGGCCAGGTGTCCGGGGTGGGTACTCAGGTCGACCGCCTGCACGGCACCGTCCTCTCCGTGTCCACAGAAGTGCGAGCCGCTCAAGAATACGCAGTGCACTGAGGGCCTTGACCACAAGGTCACAACCTGACTAGTTTCACCGGCACCGACATTTACTCAGTGCACTGAGCATAAGGCGTCGTCCCGCCCGCCCGGGCGTCCAGCGCGTCCGGAACGGGACGCGGCGCGGCGTCCGCGTCGCGACCGTGCCTGACCGGCCGAGCCGCCCTGCCTCTCCTCCGGAGCCGTGACATGACCGCATACCCACTCCCCGACGGGCTGAGCCAGCAGCAGATCGACGTCGAGATGGCCAGGGCCCAGGCCGCCGCGCCGCCCGGCGCACACCACCCGCCGCGCGACTACCCCCCGTACCGCAGCAGCCACTTCCGTCATCCGCACAGGTCGCCGATACCCGCCCGCGACCCGGACGCGGTCGAGCTGTCCGGACCGGCCTTCGGTGCCACCGACGTGTCCGAGCCGGACCGCGACCTCACCGCACAGCACCACGGGGAGCCGCTCGGTGAGCGCATCACCGTCAACGGCCGGGTGCTGGACCGCGCCGGGCGGCCGGTGCGGGGACAGCTGGTCGAGATCTGGCAGGCGAACGCCTCCGGGCGGTACGCCCACCAGCTCGACCGCCACCCGGCCCCGCTCGACCCGAACTTCACCGGCTTCGGACGGTGCCTCACCGACGACGACGGCGGTTACGCCTTCACCACGGTGAAGCCGGGCGCCTACCCCTGGCGCAACCACACCAACGCGTGGCGCCCCGCACACATCCACTTCTCGTTGTTCGGGACGTCGTTCAGCCAGCGGCTCGTCACCCAGATGTACTTCCCCGGCGATCCCCTCCTCCCCCACGACCCGGTGCTCCGCTCCGTCGCGGACCCCGCGGCCCGCGCGCGGCTCGTCTCGGCCTACGACCACGACCTGTCCGTCCCCGAGTGGTCGCTCGGCTACCGCTGGGACATCGTCCTGGACGGGCCGGGCGCCACCTGGACCGAGGAAGGCGACGCCTGATGTCCCTCGCCCCCACCCCCTCCCAGACCGTGGGCCCCTTCTACGGGCACGCCCTGCCCTTTCCCGGGGGCGGTGACGTCGCCCCCGCCGGCCATCCGGGCACGGTCACCGTGCACGGCCACGTGTTCGACGGCCGGGGGGAGCCGGTGCCCGACGCCCTCGTCGAGACGTGGCAACCCGCACCCGGCGGGTCGCGCACCGGACGCCCGGGCTCGCTGCGCCGCGACCCGGCGACGGGGCGGATCGCCGGGCGCGACGGCGTGGCCTTCACCGGGTTCGGGCGGGTGGCGACGGACGCGGACGGGCACTGGGCGGTGCGGACGCTGCCGCCGGGCGGAGTCCCCTACCTGTGCGCCGCCGTCTTCGCCCGCGGCCTGGTCCATCACCTCCGCACCCGCATGTACCTCCCGGACCTGCTCGCCCTCGCCCCCGGGGACCCGCTGCTGGAGTCGCTGGACGCCGGGCGGCGCACCACGCTGGTCGCCGCACGCACGGACCCCCGCACCTACCGCTTCGACATCCGCCTCCAGGGCGACGGCGAGACGGTCTTCCTGGAGTTCAGCTGATGACCGAGAACGACGCCGGCCTCCTCGCCCCCGGGCGGGCCGGCTCCCCCGCCGAGACCGCGACCGGCGACCGCGCCTTCCTCCAGGCCATGCTGGACGCCGAGGCGGCGCTGGCACGGGCCCAGTCGGCCTGCGG
>NZ_JBEXWB010000535.1:0-2965 GCF_040629645.1 Streptomyces sp. NPDC005899
CGACGACGGACCAGGTGGCGGCGGCGGTCAGCACGACGGCGGCAGCGGGGCGGTCGCGTACGGCGCGCGCGGCCAGCGCCGCGGCACCGGTGGCACCTCCGGCGCACAGGAGCGTGTGCACGGCACCCCAGCCGCGGTGATCGCGCCACAGCCGGCTCTCGACGCCCGCCGCGGCCCGCCCGAACGCGGCCACGGGATGGCCCCGCCGGGGGTCGCCGAGCAGCAGGTCACCGATCAGGCCGGCGGTGGCGCCGTACGCGAATATGCGGTCGGCTCGCACGGGTCAGCCGGCCGTCGCGCCTCGAAGGGCCCGGATGGTGGCGGGTGGAACAGCGACCGACGCACGGCAGCCAGACATGGCGTATGTCCTCACTCAGGGTCCGCGCCCTGGTTCGACGTGACCGGCGACGAGAGTCTCCTGGCTCCCGGATCCGCAGTTCCCCCGGCCTTCCAGTCCGCGTGGCGGACCGTGACTTCCGTGTGGGGGACTGCTCCCCGGTGACAGTGGCGGGACCGCGCCGGATTCGCACCGGCTTCCTCTGCTGTCGCCGTACATGGCCACGGCAGTCCACCATGCCCCGCGAACGCCCGTCAACCTGCCGCTGACCTGCGAGGCTGCGGTGTGCCCGGACGCACACCGGGCCGGACACACGCGTGGTGTGTCCGGCCCGGAGGGAATCGGGTGCGCGGAGGTCAGGCGACGATGAGGTGGATGCCGTACGCGACCGCGGCCGCGCACAGCGCGAAGCAGGCGTACGCGCCGAGCCGCGCCGGCGCTCCGGAGCCACCGCTCCGGGCCGCCGGGGTCTGCTTGGCGAGGCCGACGATCCCCAGGGTGAAGAGGCCGACCAGCGCGACGGTGATCACGAGGCTGACGCCGAAGACGGTGCCGAGGGCTGCCCAGTCGATGTTCATGCGGATCTGTCCTTACACCGTGGCCGGTCGGGCCGGGTCGGCCGGGGTTCCGGCCGCCGGGGCCGGGGCCGGGATGGTGGTCTTGAGGTCCGGGACGATGACCCCGGCGGGCGGCGGGCTGACGGCGGCGATGGCGGTCGTGACGACACCCGCCGGCTCGCTGTCCGAGGCGTTGACGTTCGTGTGGTCGACCGGCTTGCGGCGCGACAGCAACCAGATGGCACCGGAGCCCGCCACGAGGAGCGCGGCGACGACGCCCACGCCCCAGCCGCCCTGCTTGGTCAGCAGTTCGGCGCCCGCACCGACCAGACCCGCGGCCGGCAGCGTCAGGCCCCAGGCGACGAACATCCGGGTGGCGGTGGACCAGCGGACCACGCCCCCCTTGCGTCCGAGGCCCGCGCCCATCACCGCGCCGGAGCAGGACTGGGTGGTGGAGAGGGAGAAGCCGAGGTGCGAGGAGGCCAGGATGACCGTCGCGGCACTGGTCTGGGCGGCGAAGCCCTGGGGCGGCCGGAGCTCGGTGAGGCCGCTCCCCATGGTGCGGATGATGCGCCAGCCGCCGAGGTAGGTACCCAGGGCGATGGCGATACCGGCGGCGCAGATGACCCAGACGGGCGGGTTGGAGCCGGGTGCCAGGACGCCGCCGGTGACCAGGGCCAGCGTGATGATGCCCATCGTCTTCTGCGCGTCGTTGGTGCCGTGGGCGAGCGAGACGAGACCGGCGGAGGCGATCTGGCCGGCCCGGTAGCCCTTGGCGGTCGACCTGAGCTGCGCCTCGTCGGTGATCTTCCGGTTGAGGCGGTACGTCAGCCTGGTGGCCAGCAGAGCGGCCAGTCCGGCGACGAGGGGTGCGGCGATCGCGGGCAGCAGGACCTTGGTGACGACGGTGCCGCCGTTGATCGAGGACCAGCCCGCGGACATCACCGCGGCGCCGATCAGACCGCCGAAGAGGGCGTGGGAGGAACTGGACGGCAGCCCGACCAGCCAGGTCAGCAGGTTCCACAGGATGGCGCCGACGAGTGCCGCGAAGATGACCTCGGTTCTGAGGCCGTCCTCGTCGACGATCCCGCCGGAGATCGTCCTGGCGACCTCCACCGACAGGAACGCGCCGATCAGGTTGAGGACGGCGGACATGGCCACCGCGGTCTTGGGCTTGAGAGCGCCGGTCGAGATGGTGGTGGCCATCGCGTTGGCGGTGTCATGGAAACCGTTCGTGAAATCGAACACTAGAGCTGTCACGATCACGATCGCCAGCAGCAGCGTGATGTGTTCCATTTACCCAGGCAATCGCTCGACGTCATTGGCACGTGGAACGTAAGCAACCCGGGTGAACGGAAGATGAACTGGGCAGGGCGGCGCGGTGACCCCAACCGTGCGGCGTGCTTCCGCTTGTGTGCGTCGGGGAGGGACGGCCCTCCCCACCGCGGTGCGGGAGCTGGCCTTCGCCGTCGGCCCGTGACGGGAAGGCGGGTCCGATGCCTGCCCGTGGAGGAGAGTCATGTCACCTCCTCCCCGGACGGCCGCCGAGTCCGCGTCCTAGGATCGCCGCATGAGCGAGGGCGATCAGGACGCGATCGGGCAGGCGTGGGACGCGGTCGTCGCGACGGCCCGCAGGACGGCGTCCGAGGGCCTCGTCGTCGGCACCTCCGGCAACGTGTCCGCACGCGTCGGCGACACCGTCCTCGTCACCCCCAGCGCCGTCCACTACGACCGGCTCGGCCCCCATGACGCGGTCGGCGTCGACCTCGGGGGCCGGCGGCTGTTCGGGGACCTCCCCCCGACCAGCGAACTCCCTCTCCACCTGGCGGTCTACAACAGCACCTGTGCCGCCGCCGTCGTCCACACCCACGCGGTGCACGCCACGGCCGTCTCCACCCTCGTCGACGAAGTGCCCCTGGTGCACTACGCCGCCGCGATGCTCGGCGGCCCCGTCCGCACCGCGCCCTACGCCCGCTACGGGACGCGGGAGCTCCGCAGTCGCGGCGCACCGCCCCGGTCGGCACCGCACACGACGCGGCGACGAAGAAGACGGCCGCACACGGGACGGCGC
>NZ_JBEXWB010000536.1:0-2959 GCF_040629645.1 Streptomyces sp. NPDC005899
TGGACGGAGCAGCTCGTCCAGATGACCTTGCCGCCGTCGTCGGTGTAGCGGGTGCCCCAGCGTTCCGCGAGCTGGGCGACGAGGAAGAGCCCCCGGCCCCCCTCGTCCGTGGTGGCCGCCTGACGCAGGTGGGGGGAGGTGCTGCTGCGGTCGGAGACCTCGCAGATCAGGGTGCGTTCCCGGATCAGGCGTACGCGGATGGGTCCGGCGGCGTAGCGGATGGAGTTGGTGACCAGTTCGCTGAGGATCAGCTCGGTCGTGAACGCCTCCTCCACCAGATCCCACTCGGCCAGCTTGCGGGACACCTCGGCCCGTACCCGGGAGACCGCCGCGGGGTCGGAGGGCACCTCCCAGTCGGCCACGTCCTGGTCGGCGAGCAGGCGTGTGCGGCCGACGAGGAGCGCGATGTCGTCGCGGGCGCGCGCCGGGACGAGGACGCGCAGGACGGCCTCGCAGATCTCCTCGGGCGTCCGGTCCGCGTGCTCGGCGAGGGTGCCGCGCAGCAGTTCGAGTCCCTCGTCGATGTCCCTGCTCCGGTCCTCGACGAGGCCGTCCGTGTAGAGCACCAGGCGGCTGTCCTCGGGCAGCTGCACGTCCAGGGTCTCGAACGGCAGGCCGCCCAGGCCGAGCGGGGGGCCGCCGGGCACGTCCGCGAACTCGGCCGTACCGCCGGGACCGATGACCACCGGCTGGAGGTGGCCGGCCCGCGCCATGGTGCAGCGCCCCGAGACGGGGTCGTAGATCGCGTAGAGGCACGTCGCCCCCGTGACGCCGTTCTCCGCGCCTTCGGCCCGCTCGTCCTGGTCGATGCGGGCGACCAGCTCGTCCAGGTGCCACAGCAGTTCGTCGGGCGGCAGGTCGAGGGTGGAGAAGTTGTGGACCGCGGTCCGCAGCCGCCCCATGGTGGCGGCCGCGTGCAGGCCGTGTCCCACGACGTCGCCGACCACGAGCGCCACCCGCGCTCCGGGCAGCGGGATGATGTCGAACCAGTCCCCGCCGACACCGCCGAGCCCGCCGCTGCCCGCCTGCGCGGGCAGGTACCGGTAGGCCGCCTCGATGGCGTTCTGGTCGGGCAGGCCGCGCGGCAGCAGGCTCCGCTGGAGCGTGACGGCCACGGTGTGCTCGCGGGAGTACCGGCGGGCGTTGTCGATGCTCACCGCGGCGCGCGCGACGAGTTCCTCGGCTACCGACAGGTCCTCGTCCTCGAAGCGTTCGGGTGTCTGCGCGCGCCAGAACATGGCCACGCCCAGGATGACGCCGCGGGCACGCAACGGCACGGCGATCATCGAGTGGAAGCCGTGTTCGACGAGCCGGCGCGCGCGTTCCGGGTTCTGCTGCTGCCATCCGGTGAGCCGCTCCAGCTCCGGGTCGAGCACGGCCCGGCCCCTGATCAGGCCGTCGCCCATGGCCGTGGTCGGCTTGAAGCGGATCACGGAACCCAGCGGGTACAGCCCCGTGTCGCTCCGTGCGCCGCTGACGGCCGTGCGCCGCATGTCGGCGATCGAGCGGGACGCCGTCGGTTCCTCGCCGCGCAGGACCGTTTCGGCCAGGTCCACGGTGGCGTAGTCGGCGAACCTGTCCGTGGCGAAGCCGGCCAGCTCCTCGCAGGTCCGTACGACGTCGAGGACGGTGCCGACCTCGGTGCCGGCGTCGTACAGCAGCTTCAGCCGGCCCCGGGCCACGGCGGCCTTGCCGGTCAGAGCCTGGATCTCCGTGGTGTCGCGCAGTGTCGTCACCGTGCCGGGCGGTCCGCCGTCGCGGTCGGTGGAGCGCTGGCTGACGGACAGCAGCCGGTCCCCCACGGAGACGACCTCGTCGGTGGTGATGCGCCCCGAGGACAGCAGATCCGTGGCGGCGGGATCGAGCCCCAGCTCGGTGACGGCCCGCCCCTCGGCCTCGGCCGGCAGGCCCAGGAGGCGACGGGCCTCGTCGTTGACGAGGAGCAGCCGCCGGTCGCCGCCCACGATGAGCACGCCCTCGCGCACGGAGTGCAGGACGGCGTCGTGGTGCTCGTACATCCGGGTCATCTCGGCCGGGCCCAGGCCGTGCGTCTGGCGGCGGAGCCGTCTGCTGACGAGCGCCGTCCCCGTGGTGGTGAGGACCAGGATCCCGGCGGCGGACCCGAACAGGAGGGGGAACTGGTTCTCGACGACCCCGCTCACGTTGGCGACGGTGATCCCGGCGGAGACCATGCCGATCACCTGGCCGTCCGTGCCGAGGACGGGCACCACGGCCTGGACGAGGGGGCCGATCGTCCCGGTGATCTTCTCGGTGACGACGCGCCCCTCCAGCGCGGGGCCCACGTCGCCGACGAACTTCTTCCCGATCCGGTCGGGCAGCGGGTGGGTGTAGCGGACGGAGTCGAGGTTCAGTACGACGATGAAGTCGACGCCGGAGCCCTTGCGGGCCGCCTCGGCCTTCGGCTGGAGCACCGCGCTGGGGTCGGGGCTCCGCAGGGCCGCTTCCATGCCGGGCGCGTTGGCGAAGGTCTCGGCCACGGCCACGGAACGGTTGCGTGCTTCCCGCTCGCTGTCGGACCTGGACTGGAGCACGAGCGCGGCCACGGCGGCAGCGACGAGCAGCACCACGATCGCCACCTGCAGGAGGAAGACCTGACCAGCGACGGTTCTCATACGGAGAAACGAGCGCGGGCGGCCGTAGCGTCCGGCCATGCCCCCCTTTCTACACCCTGTCCGAGGGGCGGGCGAGCCGGTTCGGGCGAAGTTCCGGGGCGGGACGGCCGGTGCGGGACGCCTCGGGGACGGGAGGCCCTGGCGCGGGTGGGGCCGGCCGGTGGTCCCGGGGGTGGGGACGCTCCCCGGCTCCCCGCGGATCCCGGCGCGGGGGGGGGGGGGGGGCGCCGCCGCGCGGCGGGGCCCCCCCCACGGCGGCGGACCGAGCCGGGTACCAGCGGGCGGCCCCCGGTGTGCAGGGCGACGGCGGTGACCGGGGCGGCGAC
>NZ_JBEXWB010000537.1:0-2956 GCF_040629645.1 Streptomyces sp. NPDC005899
GCCGCCGGGGCGTGCCGCGCCCCCGATGTGGAAGGCGTCGACGCCCGCGTCCAGCAGCTGCGGGAGGTGGTTCAGGCGGAGTCCGCCGCCGACCATGATCTGCGGCTCGTAGCCCGGCTCTCCCGCTCGGGACGCCTCGGCCATGAGCGTCGGGATGCCGTCGTCGACACCGGTCGCGGCGCCGGCCGTGAGGTAGGCGTCCAGGCCCGGCAGGTCGGCGAGGTGCTTGCGCAGGGCGTCCCGGTCGGCGGTGCGGTCGATCGCGCGGTGGAAGGTCCACCGGCAGCCGTCCAGTTCGGCGACGAGCCGCTCGACGGACACCAGGTCCACGTGCCCGTACTCGTCGAGGAAACCGAGCACGAACTCCTCGGCCCCTTCGGCCCGCATCGCGTGCGCCTTCTCCACCAGGACCTCGATGTCACCGGCCGCGAACCCGTCCGCGACCCTGAGCATCACGCGCAGGGGGATGTCGACGGCGGACCTGACCCGGGCGAACTCCGCCCGGGACGGGGTCAGGCCGTCGGCGGCCATGTCGGTGACCAGCTCGAGGCGGTCCGCACCACCCGCCTGAGCCGCGACCGCGTCCTCCGCGTCGAGAGCGATCACCTCCAGGACTGCACGGTTGCTCATGGGATTCCAATTCTTCGGAGCGGCTACAGGTCTAGTCCATTGACCAGCCTACGGGGCGACCGCCCGGAGGCGCAGCTCTCCGGGTCGACGCGCGCGGTACATGGCCGGAGATGCACCCGTGCGGGTGCCCGCGCGGGGCCCCGGCGGCAGGACGCGCGAGGCCGCGGCGGCGTCCGTGGGACGGTCGCGCCGCGGCCTCGGGGGTCCTGGCGGAAGGGTGTCAGGGCTGGATCGGCATCGACCAGCAGTTGGAGCCGGCGGGCTTGCCGGCGAGGCGGTCGGTCAGCCAGGACACGGCCTTGCCCTGGTCGGTGAGGTACGGGGCGAGGTGGTTGGTCAGCAGTCCGTCCCCGAGGTTCGGCAGGACGACCGCCTCGTAGGTGACGTCGCCGCCCTTGCGGCACCAGTCCACGGCCAGCTGCCGGGCCTGCCGGTGTCCGACGATGTCGTCCTGGACGCCGGTCACCAGGCGCACGGGCCCGGAAGGCCGGTACGTGCCTATGCGCTGGTCGGCGAGGATCGCCTGGAGCTTCGGCTGGGAGGCGATGATGTCGGCGAGGGGCCTGCCGTCGGCCGTCCACTTCCTGCTGTCGGTGAAGCCGTACCGCAGGATCGCGTCGCCGACGCACATGGTCGAGGTGTCCGCGAGCGCGGCCTTGCCCGTGGCGTTGGTGTTGGCGTCGATGACCGCCCGCAGCGACGGGTCGGACTGGGCGAAGCCGTTGATCGACCAGCCCAGCGCACCGGCCAGGGCGCTCTTGTCGATGCCCTTCATCACCTCGGTGAGGTCGGCGGGCGGTGCGCCGGCGTAGGTGCCGGCCAGTTCGACGTCGGGCGCGTAGGTGGGCTGGAGTTCGGCCGCCGCCGCGCTCGCGCCACCGCCCTGGCTGTACCCGTACAGGCCGACGCGGGAGCCGCCGGTGATCGAGGCCCCGGCCACGCCGCGTGCGGCGCGCACGGCGTCCAGCAGGGCGTGGCCCTCGTCGACGCGGTTCACGTAGGTGTGGAGCCGGTCGGTGGTGCCGAGTCCGGCGTAGTCGGTGACGACGACGGCCGCACCGGCGGCCAGGAAGCGGTAGGCCGCGAGGTTGTCGTAGCCGATGGACACGGTGCCGTCGCCCACCGTCAGCGGGTGCTGGAGGGCGAGCGAGGGGGCGCACTGGTCGCCCTGGCCCATGGTCCCGGAGGCGAGGGCCACCAGCGGGCGGGCCCCGCCGCCCTTCCAGGCGGCCGCGGGCTCGATGTAGGCCCCGGTGACGGCGACGGGCCGGCCGGCCGCGTCGGTGGACTTGTACATGAGCCGTGTCGCCGTGCCCGGCAGGGGGCGGCCGTCCAGGCCGGGGAGGCTGAGGCCCAGCGGCAGCGGCTCCGTCCGGACGAGGGTGCCGTCGGCGGGGGGCAGTTCGGCGGGCGGGGTGTAGAAGGCGGGGATGGTCACGCCCCGGGAGACCACCGGCGCGGAGCCGGGGGCGGCGGAGGCGGGTACGGCGTAGGCGCCCAGGCAGGCCGCGGCGGCGGTGGCCGTGGCGATCAGGCGTGCGGCGGCGCCCCGGCCCGGGCGGCGCCGGCCCGGCGGGCGGGGGGTACGCACGGTCGAGCTCGGACGGGTGGTGGTGCGGGGATTCACGGCTCACTCCCTCGCTCTGCTCCGATGAAGGTGAGCGCAAGCTAGCACCGGACTGTTACCTGAGGTAACTGATGAGTAAGTTACGCTTAAGTAACGTTACTGAGGGGTCAGCTGGGGGGCGTCCACCGGCCCGGACACCGGAGCCCGCCCGCCGGTGGCGTCCTGTCCCCCTCCCCGTGGTCCCTCACGCCCGCACGAACCGGACCGGTGTCCCCGGTGCCGCCTGGGCGGCCCCGGCCAGCGCGGAACCGGCGACGACGCCGACGACCGGATAGCCGCCCGTCGTCGGATGGTCGTTGAGGAACACCACGGGCCGCCCGTCCGGCGGCACCTGGACGGCGCCCAGCACCATGCCCTCGCTCGGCAGCTCGCCGTCCCGGGCACGCTCCAGGGCGGGGCCCTCCGTGCGCAGTCCGATGCGGTTGCTCCACTCCGAGACCCGGTAGGCCGCGGTGGTCAGCGTCCGCAGGGCCCCAGCCGTGAACCACGTCTCCCGGGGGCCGTGGTGCAGCGGCAGGACGAGTTCGGCCGGGACACCGGGCCAGGGGACCGTGTCGGCGACCGGGCACGCGGCGCCGGGCTCCCCGAGCGGGAGCACGTCACCGTCCCGCAGGACGGGCGGCCCGAGACCGGAGAGCAGGTCGGCGGACCTGCTGCCGAGCACCGGTTCGGGCACCAGCCCGCCGGCGAACGCCACAT
>NZ_JBEXWB010000538.1:0-2939 GCF_040629645.1 Streptomyces sp. NPDC005899
CGGCGACGGCGCCGCCGACCTGGTGGCCGTGGCCCGCCGCGGCCTCCCGGCCCCCCGGGGGCGCGGGGGGGCCCCCCCGGGCCCCCCCGGGGCCCCGCGGCCGCCCGCGGGGCCGCGGCGGCCGGCCCGGGCCCGGCGGGTGCCCGCGGGGTCCCGGGCCGGACGCCGCGTGGTGAGCCGGGCCGGTGCCGCGCGGGCGCGCCCCGGTGGGCCCCGTGGGCTCCCTCAGGTCCGGGTGAGCCGCTCGGGGAGCGCGGCCGCGTGCAGCACCACCAGTCCGGAGACCGCGCGGGTCAGCGCCACGTACAGCCGGCGCAGGCCCGTGCGTTCGTCGGGCTCGCCGTCGACCACGGCCGACGGCTCGTCCAGCACCACGTAGTCGTACTCCAGGCCCTTCGCCAGCGACGCCGGGACCAGCGTCAGCCGGGAGGCGGCGGTGGTCTCCTCACCGGGGGAGAGGAAGCTGTGGCCGGCCGCGGCGAGGGCCCCGGCCAGGACCGGGATGCGGGCGTCCGCCGCGATCAGGCCGATCGAGCCCTCGTTGCGCAGCGACTCCCCGCACGCCGCGACCACCGCCGCGTCCAGCGCCTGCGGAGCCACCTCCCGCACCTCCAGGGAACCGGGGGCCTCACGGACCGATTCCACGGGGGCCAGCCCCGGCGAGATCGCGGGGAGCAGCCGTGAGGCGTACGCGATCACCTCGCGCGGCACGCGGAAGCCCGCGGTCAGCTCCTCCACCAGCGCGTCCGGCTTGCCCAGGTGGAACAGCGCCCGTTCCCAGCTCTCCGTCGACCACGGGGTCGTCCCCTGCGCCAGGTCGCCGAGGACGGTCGCCGAACCGGTGGAGCAGCGCCGGCCCACCGCCCGGTACTGCATCGGGGACAGGTCCTGGGCCTCGTCGATCACCACGTGGCCCAGCGAGTGGGTGCGGGCCACCAGGTCGGCCGCCTCGTCGATCAGGACCGCGTCCGCCGCCGTCCACTTCGCCGACTTCACGCTGCGGGCGGGCCTCACCATGAGGATCCGCTTCTGCTCGTCCCCGGAGAGGATCCCCTCCGCGTGCACGGCCAGGAAGTCCGCGTCCGTCAGGAGCCGCAGCACCAGTTTCGCCGGGTCCACCGCCGGCCAGATCGCCTTCACGGCCGCCTTCACCGCCGGATCGCGCGCCACCGCGTTCTGCACGCGGTCGTCCGGGGCCTCGCCCGCCTCCTCCATCCGGACCAGCACCGCGTGGGCGATGCGCTGCGGCAGGGCCTCGTGGGCGGCGCCGTAGCGCATGTCGCGGGCCAGCAACTCGCCGACCATCTCCTCGACCTCGTAGGCGGGCACCCGCCAGCGGCGGGAGCCGCGCACGACGACGACCGGCTCGGTGGGCGGTGTGACGTGCGAACGGATCGCCCGCCGCAGGACCTCCGCCATCCGGGCGTCCCCCTTGACCACGGCGGCGGCCGCCTCGTCCGTCCCCCGCACCTCGGCCCGGGCCGCCACCAGGTCCTCCACGGTGGCCTGCTTCACCTCCAGCTCCCCGAGGGTGGGCAGGACCTGCTCGATGTAGTGGAGGAAGGACCGGTTGGGGCCGATGACGAGGGTGCCGGTGCGGGCGAGCCGCTCGCGGTGCGCGTACAGGAGGTAGGCGACCCGGTGCAGGCCCACGGCGGTCTTCCCGGTGCCGGGACCACCCTGCACGCAGACCGTCCCGCCGAGCCCGCTGCGGACGATCTCGTCCTGCTCGGGCTGGATCGTCGCCACGATGTCCCGCATCGGCCCGACGCGGGGCCGCTCGATCTCCGCCTGGAGGAGCTTGCTGGTCTGCTCCTTCTCCGCCGGGTCCGAGAGGTGCTCGTCCTCGTAGGCGGTCAGTTCGCCGCCGGTGTAACCGAAGCGGCGGCGCCGGTCGACGTCCAGCGGGTTGTTCCTGGACGCCTGGTAGAAGGGCTGGGAGACCGGGGCGCGCCAGTCGATGACCATGGGGTCGCCGTGCGCGTCGTGGACGTGACGGCGGCCGATGTAGAACTGCTCCCCCTCGGCGCCCTCCGCCTCGTCGCCACCCACCGTGTGCAGGTAGTCCAGGCGGCCGAAGAACAGCGGGGTGTGCGTCAGGTCGGCGAGCGCCTTGATGCGGTCGTCGATCTGGGACTGCAGGACGGCGGCGTTGACCCAGTTCGCCGTGACGTCGCGGATGTCGAGCGCCTGCACGTCCTCACGCATGGCGCGCAGGGCGGCGCGGGACTCGGCGAGGTGGGTGCGCTCCCTGAGCAGGGGATTGCTTGTCTCTTCGTGCGCGGGCACGGTGTTGCCTCCGGCTTTTCGACGCAGGACAGCGGACCGTGCTCACCGCGCGGTCCGCCGGGGACGTTCACACAGATGCGCACGCGCTCGGCGCGTGCGGCTGTTGTCGGCCGGTTTCCGTCCGGTCGGCGGCGCTCCCCCGGCTGCCGGCCGCTCAGGTGCGGGGCCGGTACCACGGTGCGGGAGGCGGGCAGACCGGCGAGTGTATCGACCGGCACCCCCGGGGTCGAACCGTTTACCGGCCCGGCGGTCCCCGCGTCCGCCTGCCCCCCGTCCGTCCCGTAGGGGACCGCGCGGGGCCGCGTGGGACCTGAGGCCTACCCGGCGGCCCGGTGGCTTCCGTCCGCGGGCCGATGCCTCCACGGGGGCCGTCGGAGCACCATGGACGTATGAGCACCGTTCAGCTGAACCCACGAAGGACCGGCCCCGCGCACGGCGCGACGGCGGTCACCGGTCACTCACCGGCCGGCCACCGGCTGGGGGAAGCGGTGCGCGCCGTAGCCGTCTTCGCGCGCACCGCCTTCGGGGTGGCCGTCCTCGGGGAGTACGCCGAGGAGGCGGGGATCGTCCGCCGCCACCACTGACCCCACCGGCCCGCTCGCCGGCCGGGACCAGGGACACGGACCTGCGGCGCGGGCCCGCACCCCGGA
>NZ_JBEXWB010000539.1:0-2938 GCF_040629645.1 Streptomyces sp. NPDC005899
TCCGCTTCGACGCGGGCCGGCGGCGCGTCACCCGGGCCGCCCTGGGCATCCCGGAGGACGCCTTCGTGGTGGGCGGGGTGGGACGGCTCGTCCCCGGCAAGAACGTCGACGCGTTGATCCGTGCCGTGGCGGCGCTCCCGGGCGCCCACCTCCTCCTGGCGGGGGACGGGCCCGAAGCGGTCCCGCTCCGGGCGCTCGCCGTCCGGCTGGGCGCCGCGGAGCGGATCCGGTTCCTCGGGGAGTGCGGCACCGGGGACGGCCCGCTCGGTGTCCCGGGACTGCTCGGAGCGATGGACGTGTTCGTCTCCGCGTCCCGCGAGGAGTCCTTCGGGCTGGCCGTCGTCGAGGCGCTGGCCGCCGGGCTGCCCGTCGTGCACGGCCCCTGCCCCGCCGTGGACGACCTGCCGGCCGGGTGCTCGCCGGGTGCGGTGCGCGTCAAGGGCCCCGGGTCCGCGGCCGGCCTCACCCGCGAGCTGGGCGACGCGCTGCACCACCTCCGGGTGGGCGGCACGCGCAGGTTCCCACCGCCCCGGGCCGTCGCCCACTACGACATCACCCGCACCAGCCGTCGCCTCATGGACGTCTACGCACACGCCCTCGACTCCGCCCCCTCGACCGGGAGAACACACCCATGACCGAGTCGCCCCAACAGCCCACGTCCCGCACCGGACGGCTGCGCAGGCTCCGTCCCGCACTCGCTCCGACCGGCCGGTGGCCCCTGCCGGCCTGCGTCCTGCTCGGAGCGGCGTGCGGACTGGGCTACGGACTGGCCGCCGAACCCGAGTACGCGTCCACCGGCTACGCCGTCGTCACCGCGGCCAAGGGCACCGACCCGGCGGCCGCGCTCGGGTACGCGCAGTCGTACGGCCGGCTGGCCACCAGTGACGCGACACTCTCCTACGCCCGGGGCGCGGCCGGGATGCCGGTGGGCGAACTGCGGAGCCACGTACGGTCCGAGACGTCCCCGGACTCCCCCATGATCGCGGTCACCGGCACCTCGTCCGATCCGCGCCGGGCGGCGGACATCGCCAACGCGGTCACCGAGGCCGTGGTGGTGGGCAGCGGGCACGTCGCCAAGGACACCGGCGTGAGACTGATCGAGTTCTCGCACGCCGTGCCGCCGGCCGAGCCGGTCTCCCCGTCCCCCGCCCTCGGCACGGCCGTCGGCGCGAGCGCGGGCGGGCTGGTCGGCGGCCTCGTCCTCCTCGTACGGCCCCGGCCGGGACGCCGCGGCGTCACCGCGCCTGTCCCGGGCCCCGCCCAGGCCGCCCTGCCGGTCCGTGCCGAGGAACGGGAGCCCGTCCGATGACCTGTGCCCGTCCCGCCCGGCTCACCGTCACCCTCTGCCGGGACGAGGGGGAGTTCGCCGGGCTCGCCGGGGAATGGGACGCCCTCCACCGCCGGTGCCCGGCCTCGACCCCCTTCCAGAGCCATGCCTGGCTGTGCTCGTGGTGGCAGTCCTACGGCATCCCGGGCCGGCTCCGGATCGTGCTGGCACGCCGTGGTGAGCGGCTGATCGGCGCGGCCGCCCTGATGCTCGTACACCGTCCGATGCCGCTCCTGGTACCCCTGGGCGGGGCGATCTCCGACTTCTTCGACGTCCTCGTGGACGGGGACGACGCGCGGGACGCCGTCACGGCCCTGGAGCGGGGGCTGTTCCGGGCCGCCACGCACACGGTCATCGACCTGCGTGAGGTGCGTCCCGACGCCTGTGCCCAGCGGCTGTTCGACGTCTGGTCCGGCGCGCGGAGCAGGCTCACCGACTCGACGTGCATGGAACTGCCCGCCGAACCGATCGGCAGCCTCATCGGGCGGATGCCCGGCTCGCGGGCGCAGCGGGCCAGGTCCAGGCTCCGCAAGATCGACGCCCTGGGGATCGAGTGCCGTACGGCACCCGACCACCGTGTGCCGGACGCCATCGGCACGCTGTTGCGGCTCCACGAACTCCAGTGGCGCGGGCGGGGCGTCAACGCCGAGCACCTGCGGCCCCGCTTCGCCGCGCACCTGACGCGCGCGGCCCGCCGTATGGTGCGCGACGGGCAGGCCTCCGTCCGGGAGTTCCTGCTGGACGGGGAGGTGGTGGCCGCCGATCTGGCCCTGACGTCGGCGGGGCTGACCGGGTGCTATCTCTACGGAGCCGACCCGGCGCTGAGGGAGAGGAAGGTGGAGGTCTCCTCGATGCTGCTGCGCGAGGTGGCACGGCAGGCGGCCGGTACCGGCCCCGGGGGCGTGCTGAGTCTGCTGCGGGGGTCCGAGCAGTACAAGAACCACTGGGCACCCGTCCCGGTGGTGAACGGACGGCTCCTGCTGGCCCGCCCCGGCCTGGAGCCGCTCCTGCGGCTGCGGGAGTCCCAGGTGGCGGTGCGGGACCGGGCGGCGGAGAGCGTCAAGGCGCGCTTCCCCGCGGCGCGGGACTGGCGCGGCCGGCTGGGCGCTCTCCCGGCGGCCGTGCTCCCGGCCCTCGGCGGTCGGTGACGGCCTCTCGGAGAGCCGGCGGGGAATGGCCCGGAAGATCTGGGATCACGACTTTTGCTTTGCTCTGATCCGTTACCGTCTGTCGATTTCCGCGTTGTCAAGGCATACCGGCCGCGACGTTCCGCAGCCGGTTTCGACCCTCACAAGGAGAACTGCATGTCGCGCATCACGAAGGTGGCCGCTGTCATGGCGGGCACCGGTGCCCTGCTCGCCGGCGGTGCCGGTCTGGCCACCGCCGACGCCGGCGCCGAGGCCGTAGCCGCCCACTCCCCCGGCGTCCTGTCGGGCAACGTCATCCAGGTGCCGGTGCACATCCCGGTCAACGTCTGCGGCAACACCGTGAACGTGATCGCCCTGCTCAACCCGGCGTTCGGGAACACCTGCGCCAACGTGTCGGACAGCCACGAGGACGAGCACGAGGGTGCCTACGGCCACTGACGGCCGCACGGATCCTCACCGGGCC
>NZ_JBEXWB010000540.1:0-2932 GCF_040629645.1 Streptomyces sp. NPDC005899
CATCCGCCGATGCTCCGGCCGGCGGTCAGCGGCCCGGGGCCTGGCCGGCCGCGGCTGGAGCGGGCGCCGGCGGGAGCGGCAGTTCGGAGACCGCCCGCCGTCCCGGTGGATGGCCGACCGCCTCCACGCCCGGCCGGCCTCCGTCCCCGCAGGCAGCCGCCCCGGCCCCGACCTCGGCCTCCGCGCAGAACGCCTCCTCACGGAACGCCTCCGCACAGAGCGCCTCCGCACAGAGCGCCTCCCCCGGGCAGAACGCGGCGGCGGGGGCCCAGGACATGGCCCAGGGCGCGTCCCAGGTCCGTGCCATGTGGCCGGACATCCTGGAGGCCGTGAAGAACCGCCGCCGCTTCACCTGGATTCTGCTCAGCCAGAACGCCCAGGTCACCGGCTTCGACGGCACCACGTTGCAGATCGGCTTCCTGAGCGCCGGTGCCCGGGACACCTTCTCGAGCAGCGGCAGCGAGGAGGTGCTCAAGCAGGCCCTCGCCGAGCAGTTCAACGCCACCTGGCGGGTCGACGCGGTCGTTGATCCGTCAGGCGGCGGCGGTATGCCTCCGCAGGCCGGCGGCGGAGGCGGAGGCCGCCCTCCGTCACCCGCTCCGTACCAGGCCCCGTCCGCGCCGCAGGCCGCGCCGTACGAGCCTGCACGCCCCGCCCCGGCCCAGCAGCCGCCCCCCGGCCAGCCCACAGCGCAGCAGCCGGGCCGGGCCGACCAGCAGCTCCGCGACCGCCCGGGGTACGACAGGTCCGCCCCCGAGCCGCCGCGTGCGGTGGCACCCGAGGACGACACCGCGGAGGCCGACGACCCCGACCTGGTGGACTCCGCGCTGTCCGGACACGACCTGATCGTCCGTGAACTGGGTGCCACGGTGGTCGAGGAGTTCACCAACGAGTAGCGCCGGGCCGGTGCCGGGTGCCGCGTGGCCGGTGGGTGCCCCGCTGTCCGGGGAGCGGCGCCCGTCAGGGCCTCCGGCCCCCGGCGGTTAGGCTGCACCCCGTGAAGGTCCTCGTCATCGGCGGCGGCGCCCGCGAACACGCCCTGTGCCGCTCTCTGTCCCTCGACCCCGATGTCACCGCTCTGTACTGCGCCCCCGGCAACGCCGGGATCGCGGAGGTGGCCGAACTGCACCCGGTCGACGCCCTCGACGGCGATGCCGTCGCGCGCCTCGCCAGCGAGCTGGGCGCCGAGCTGGTGGTCGTCGGCCCGGAGGCACCGCTTGTGGCGGGTGTCGCCGACGCCGTCCGCGCGGCCGGCATCCCCTGCTTCGGCCCCTCGCGTGAGGCCGCCCGGCTGGAGGGGTCCAAGGCGTTCGCCAAGGACGTCATGGCCGGAGCGGGCGTCCCGACCGCCCGTAGCTACGTCTGCACCACACCCGCCGAGATCGACGAGGCGCTCGACGCGTTCGGCGCCCCGTACGTCGTCAAGGACGACGGGCTCGCGGCCGGCAAGGGAGTCGTCGTCACCGACGACGTCGAGGCCGCCCGCAACCACGCACTGGCCTGTGACCGGGTGGTCATCGAGGAGTTCCTCGACGGCCCCGAGGTGAGCCTCTTCGCCATCACCGACGGCACCACGGTCGTGCCGCTCCAGCCGGCCCAGGACTTCAAGCGCGCCCTGGACGGCGACGAGGGCCCGAACACCGGCGGTATGGGCGCGTACTCGCCGCTCCCGTGGGCCGACCCGAAGCTGGTCGACGAGGTCATGCGGACCGTCCTCCAGCCGACCGTCGACGAGCTCCGCCGCCGGGGCACGCCCTTCTCCGGACTGCTGTACGCGGGCCTGGCGATCACCTCGCGGGGTGTACGGGTCATCGAGTTCAACGCCCGGTTCGGAGACCCGGAGACCCAGGTGGTCCTGGCCCGGCTGCGGACCCCGCTGGCCGGCGTCCTGTTCGCCTCCGCCAACGGCACCCTGGACGTGCTGCCGCCGCTGCACTGGCGCGACGACGCCGCTGTCACGGTGGTCGTCGCCTCGCACAACTACCCCGGCACGCCCCGCACCGGCGACCCGATCGAGGGTCTCGACGACGTGGCGGCCAAGGACGCGCCGCACGCCTTCGTGCTGCACGCGGGGACGCGCCAGGACGGGGACAGGGTCGTCAGCGCCGGGGGCCGCGTCCTCTCCGTGACCGCGACCGGCAAGGACCTCGCGCAGGCCCGGGAGCGCGCCTACACCGCGGTCGGGCGCATCCGGCTCGACGGCTCGCAGCACCGCACGGACATCGCCCGCAAGGCCGCCGAGCAGGCCTGACCCCTCGCCCGACCGGCTTCCTGTCCCACGCTCCTGTGCCCGGCCCTCCCGGAGGCGCCGGGCACAGCCGCGTCCGGCGCCGGCATGCCTGCCCGCAGCCCGTCGGCCGCCCACCGACCGGCTCCTGAACACCGGACGTACGGGCTCCCAGCCTCCCAAACTCTCAGCCCCCAACCTCCCGGGCTCCCAAACTTCCGGGCTGCAGGGCTCTGGGGGCTCCCGAACTCCCGCACGCTCGAACTCCGGACTTCCGCGCTCCCGCGCTCCCGCGCTCCTCACTCCTGAACTCCCTGACTCCCAGGACCCCGCGCGTCAGCAGCTTTACCCAAAGCCATTCCATCGGGTGACGACACGGCCATCCGGATGACGCCCGCCGATGCCCCAACTAGGGTGCGGCGCAGGCATTCCGGCACTTGGCCCACCGGCATTGCGTTGTCGGTGGCGGGTGCCACAGTGGGGGAGTGACCAAGACCGTCGCGGGGGCAGAGGGGGTGACGTCCGGCCGTGTCCGGTACCGGTTCGGTTGAGGAGCTCGGCGCGCACGCGGCGCGTGCCCGGGCCGTGGCTCTGCTGCGCGTCCGCGGCAGGGCCGCGGGCGTCGCCGTACTGTAAGCAAGCGCGCGGGCACCTGGCGAAGTTCCCGTCGGGTGAATGTTGTCGTAGATGGTGCCGTACCCGGGG
>NZ_JBEXWB010000541.1:0-2913 GCF_040629645.1 Streptomyces sp. NPDC005899
TGCGGGGCGGCGCTCCCTCCCGCACGGCCGAGGGGCCCACGGTCACGTCGACCGTGGGCCCCTCGTTCGGCTGAACGCCGCCGGCTACTGCTCCCGGCGGAGGTTCGGCTTGAGATCCTTGAATCGGGCCAGCAGGCCGTTCACGAAGGACGGCGAGTCGTCCGTGGAGAACTCCTTGGCGAGCTGGACCGCCTCGTCGATCACCACGGCGTCGGGCGTGGAGTCCGCCCAGATCAGCTCGTAGGCACCGAGCCGCAGGATGCTCCGGTCGACGACCGGCATGCGGTCGATCTCCCAGTCCACGGCGTAGGTGACGATGAGGTCGTCGATGCGGTCCGCGTACTGCGCGTACCCCTCGACGAGCTCCATGGTGAATTCGCCGACCGGCGGCTGGCGGTCGTCGGTCCGCGAGAGCCGTACCCAGTCCGCGAGGACCGTCTGCACGGACTCACCGCGCTGGTCGGCCTCGAAGAGGATCTGGAAGGCGCGCTTGCGGGCCTTGTTCCGGGCAGCCACGGTTAGCTGTTCACCCGGCCGAGGTAGTCGCCCGTACGGGTGTCGACCTTGATCTTCTCGCCGGTGGTGATGAAGAGCGGGACACCGATCTCGTAGTCGGTCTCCAGGGTGGCCGGCTTGGTGCCACCGGTGGAGCGGTCGCCCTGGACGCCCGGGTCCGTGTGCTTGACGGTCAGCTCGACGGCGGCGGGGAGCTCGACGTAGAGCACCTCGCCCTCGTGCTGGGCCACGGAGGCGGTGAAGCCCTCGATGAGGAAGTTGGCTGCGTCGCCGACGGCCTTGCGGTCGACCATGAGCTGGTCGTAGGTGTCCATGTCCATGAAGACGAAGTACTCGCCGTCCATGTACGAGAACTGCATGTCCCGGCGGTCGATGGTGGCCGTTTCGACCTTCACGCCGGCGTTGAACGTCTTGTCGACGACCTTGCCGGAGAGCACGTTCTTGAGCTTGGTGCGCACGAAGGCGGGGCCCTTGCCGGGCTTGACGTGCTGGAACTCGACGACGGACCAGAGCTGGCCTCCGTCGAGCTTGAGCACCAGGCCGTTCTTGAGGTCGTTCGTGGAAGCCACGGTTGCGGAATCTCCTGGACTGAAGCTGGTGGACGACCGAGGATGCGCGCTACTAGAGCGCGAGCAGCTCCTTGGTCGTAATGGTGAGTAGCTCGGGTCCGCCGTCCGCCTCGGGGCGTACGACGAGCGTGTCATCGATCCGGACACCGCCCCGGCCCGGGAGGTGGACCCCCGGTCCGACGGTGACCGGCACACAAGCGTCCAGTTTACCCATGGCTGTCGGTGCCAACTGCGGGTCCTCGTCGATTTCCAGTCCGACACCGTGTCCGGTGCAGCGCTGGAGCCCGTCCGCATGGCCCGCGGAGTCCAGGAGGTGGCGTACCGCGCGGTCCACGTCGCGGTAGGCCGCGCCCGGCGCGAGAGCTTCCCGTCCGGCGCGCTGAGCGGCGAAAACAAGGTCGTAGAGCTCGATCTGCCAGTCCGCGGGAGCGGTGCCGATGACGAACGTGCGGCCGATCTCGCACCGGTAGCCGCGGTAGTTCGCGCCCAGGCAGACGGAGAGGAAATCCCCTTCCTCCACCCTCCGGTCCGAGGGCCTGTGGCGGCCCTGTCCGGAATGGGGCCCCGTCCCCACGGACGTGGGGAAGGCCGGGCCGTCGGCGCCGTGGTCCACCAGCCGGCGTTCGAGCTCCAGGGCGAGATGGCGCTCGGTACGGCCGACCAGGATCGACTCCAGCAGTTCACCGAGTGCCTGGTCGGTGATCTCTGCGGCGATCCGCAGACAGGCGATCTCCTCCTCGTCCTTGACGATCCGCAACTGCTCCACCGTGGAGCCGAGGTCGGCCAGGCGCAGGTGGGGGGCGACGGAGTGCATCGCCCGGTGGCGGGCGACGGTGAGGTCGTGCTCCTCGACGGCGAGGGAGCCCACGTCCCGCGAGGCGGCCAGCCCGGCGGCGGCGACGACCGGGTCGCCGCCGGACGCGGGCAGGACGGTCAGCCGGAGCTGCTCGTCGGGGCGCCCGGGAGGAGCGTCTCCGGCCGGGGCCCGGGGGCAGAGCAGGACGTCCTCGCCGGGGCCGAGCAGCAGCACGGCGCCGGGTGGGGCCCCGCCCGCGAGATAGCGGACGTTGGCGGGGCGGGAGACCAGGGCGGCCGCGGAACCGGCGGCGGCGTACCGGTCACGCAGCAGCCCGCGTCGGACGGCGTACACCTCTGACATGTTTTCGACCCTACGAGCGGTCGCGGCGGCCCGCCCGGCCAGCGCATCCGACCGGGGCTCCCGCCCGCCCGGTGCCGCTACCAGGCCGGCGGGCTGGCTATGGAGCGTGCCAGGACGTCGTCGAGGACCCGGGCCGTCGTCTCGACGTCGTAGGTCGAGTTGTCGATGATGGGGAGCCCCGAGCCGTACCAGCCGGCCATCCGGCCGTGGATGCGGGCGACCTCCTCGTCGGAGAGGCGGCGGTTGCCGCTGCGGGCCGCGTTGCGCTCCAGGACGACCTCCAGGCCGGGCAGCAGGACGACGGGCAGCAGCCCGGGGCCCACATGGCGCTTCCAGCCGCCGAGCCCGACGACGGGCCGGTCGGGGAAGACGGCGTCGTCGAGGATGCAGGAGATGCCGTTGGCCAGGAAGTTGCGCGCGGCGAAGCCGCAGGTCCGGCGGGCCAGGCGGTACTGGGCCTCGGAGTGGTCGTTCCATCCCGACTGCGGGTCGGCGAAGCCGGAGCAGACCCACTCGCGGACGTCGTCCAGGGAGACGTGCGCGGTGGGGACGCGCCGGCGGCCCGCCCACAGCCGGGCGACCGTCGTCTTGCCGGCCCCCGCGGGACCGATCAGCAGCACGGCGAGGGTCGCGGCGCCGGTGCCCGGCTCGGCGGGCGGCGCGGGCAGG
>NZ_JBEXWB010000542.1:0-2907 GCF_040629645.1 Streptomyces sp. NPDC005899
GCCGGATCACGACGCGTCGTGATCCGGCGGGCCCTTCCCCATGGTGCCCGGGGCGTCAGCCGCGCCGTCCGACGAGCTTCCAGGAGGCGGGCAGGGCGCCCATGGCGAGGACCGCCTTGAGAGCGTCGCCGAGCAGGAACGGGGTGAGGCCGGCGGCCACGGCGGCGCTCATGGACATACCGGTGGAGAGGGCGAGGTAGGGCACGCCGACCGCGTAGATGATCAGCGAGCCGACGGCCATCGTGCCCGCGGTGCGCAGCACCGAGCGGTCACCGCCGCGGCGGGCGAGGCCACCGGCGACCGTGGCCGCGAGCAGCATGCCGAGGACGTAGCCGAACGAGGCCCCGCCGGCACCGGAACTGCCCTCGGAGAACCACGGCATGCCGGCCATGCCCACGACGGCGTACAGGGCGAGGGACAGGAAGCCGCGCCGGGCGCCGAGGGCGGTGCCGATGAGCAGCGCGGCGAACGTCTGGCCGGTGACGGGGACCGGGGACCCGGGGACGGGCACGGCGATCTGCGCGGCGAGGCCCGTCAGAACGGCGCCGCCGGCGACCAGCGCCGCGTCCACGGCGTAGCGGTGCCGGGCCGCGGGCAGCAGGTCGGCGAGGACCACTCCGGGGCGGGTGGGGGCGGCAGCAGTGCTCATCGGGACTCCGCGGGTAGGGCAGCAGGAAGGGTGGGACGGACTGAGGGTGACGTTAGCCGACGGGATATCACCCGATCACCGTCAGCCGTCCACAAAGCGCCGGTCGGCGGCATGGTGGGGTTCTCACAAAGAGGGATGCGCAATCACGTGTCGGCGTGACGCTTGTCACGGTGGTGAGAGGTGCATCCACCGACCATGCGGGAGGAGGGCTGCCGCGCGGGACTGTAGGTTTCCCATAACGAGGCTACAGGTTTCCCATGACGGGACCCGCAGTGCGGCACGTGCGCGGGTGTGCACCGGGTGTGAAACCGGTGACCGTACAGCGGACATCCGTTCCCCGTGAGCGGTCCGCCGACCAGACTGTACGCCGACCTCCGTCCCACCCAGTGAACAGAGCCCGTCCATGTCCCGGACCTCCGCGCCGCCCCCCACGGACGCCGCCGCACCCACCGCCGGCTCCGCCCTCACCCACGGCCTCAAGCAGCGCCACCTGTCGATGATCGCCCTCGGGGGCGTCATCGGGGCGGGGCTCTTCGTCGGCTCCGGCGCCGGTATCGCGGCCGCCGGCCCCTCGATCGTCGTCGCCTACGGCATCTCCGGGTTGCTCGTCATGTTCGTGATGCGCATGCTCGGCGAGATGTCGGCCGCCGATCCGGCGTCCGGTTCGTTCTCCGTCCACGCCGAACGGGCGATCGGGCCGTGGGCGGGCTTCACCGCGGGGTGGGCGTTCTGGGTGCTGCTCTGCGTCGCCGTCGGCCTGGAGGGCATCGGCGCCGCGCAGATCGTCACCGGCTGGCTGCCCGGCACACCCGAGTGGGCGTGGGTCGCCCTCTTCATGGTCGTCTTCCTGGGCACGAACCTGGCGTCCGTGAAGAACTTCGGCGAGTTCGAGTTCTGGTTCGCCACGCTCAAGGTCGTCGCCATCACCCTCTTCCTCGTCCTCGGCGTGCTCGCGATCCTCGGCGTGCTGCCCGGCACCGACTCCCCCGGGGGCGCGAACCTCGCCGGGGAGGGCGGCTTCCTGCCGAACGGCTCGAACGGCTTCATCATCGGGCTGCTGGCCTCCGTGTTCGCCTACGGAGGACTGGAGACGGTGACGATCGCGGCGGCCGAGTCCGAGGACCCGGTGCGGGGTGTCGCCAAGGCCGTGCGCACGGCGATGTGGCGGATCGCGGTGTTCTACGTCGGCTCGATGGCGGTCATCGTCACCCTCGTGCCGTGGGACGAGCCCGAGGTGGCCGAGGTCGGCCCCTTCTACGCGATGCTGGACCACCTGGGCATCGGCGGCGCGGCGGAGATCATGAACGTGGTCATCCTGGTCGCCCTGCTCTCCGCGATGAACGCCAACATCTACGGCGCCTCGCGCATGGCCTGCTCCCTCGTCGCCCGCGGGCAGGGCCCGAAGCGGCTCGGCCGGGTCTCCTCCGGCGTGCCGCGCAACGCCGTACTCGTCTCGTCCGTCTTCGGCTTCCTGTGCGTACTGCTCAGCTACTGGCGCCCCGACGACGTCTTCCCGTGGCTGCTCAACATGATCGGCGCGGTGATCCTCGTCGTGTGGATCTTCATCGCCGTCTCGGAGCTGATCCTGCGCCGGAGGCTGGAGCGCGAGGCCCCCGAGCGGCTCGTCGTCCGCATGTGGCTGTTCCCGGCCCTGACGGTCGTGGCGCTCGCCGCCATGGTGGGCATCTTCTTCCTGATGCTGCGCCAGCCCGACACCCGCGACCAGTTGCTGGCGACGGGGGCGCTGACCGCGGTGCTGGCCGGCGTCGGCCTGGTGCGGCAGAGGGCGGCGGCGCGCGGTACGCGCACCTGACATCTCCGCACGCCGGCACGGCACTTCCGGGAGGGTGGCCGCCGCGCCCCTCCGTACCCGCCGGCCCGGCCGTGCTCCACCCGGTGCCCGGACGGCCGCGGGTGGTGCGGCTGCGGCCACTCGTGACGTCTCCGCCGATCGAGGCCGGCGCGTACGCGTAGGCGCGCCCGCACGCCGATGTCCGGCAGCCCCGACGACCTGGAGGCGGTCGCCCCTCGGCCCTGCCGAGCACCCGACGGCCACCTCGTCCGCCTCCGCGCGGAAGCGGGAGGTGAGCACCGGGCGCCACCGCGGTACACGTCCCCGCGCTCGCCCCGAAGGGCCGGGCCGGCCGGCGGTGCCGGCCTGCCGCGCCCGGGCGCCCGCCGCCCCCCGGCGGGCTCCCCCGGTACGGGCCGCCGGGGCCGGCCCGCTCGTCACCGGGCGCGTCGCTCACGGACCCGGG
>NZ_JBEXWB010000543.1:0-2897 GCF_040629645.1 Streptomyces sp. NPDC005899
GTGCTGTCGGTCGGTCGTTGCCGTGCGTGCTGTGCAGTACGTCGCCGGTGAGCGCGTCCTCGCCCGCCTGGCGCCAGAGCAGCCGGCGGCGCCGGGACGGGCGGTGGCGAAGTCCCGGACGGCCCGGGGCACGTCGTCCGGCGCCACGTCGGTGAGGGGGACGTCCGCTTCGGCGGCTCCGGCCGGCCCGCCGTCCGGCGGACACCCCGGCATCCCGTGGCGTGCCATCACGTCACCGAACGCGCTGCGCAGGTCGCCGGCGTCGAGGCGCCCGGTCAGGCGCCAGGCCAGCACGTGGCGGTGGGACGCCGGCGGCTCGGCGGGCCACGGGCACGGCCGTGTCGAGGACGGGTGCATGGGCGCTGTCTCCTCCTGTACCCGGTCGGTCATCGGGCGTCGGGCTCGCCGGTCCGGATGAGGCCCGCGGGCCGCTCCGGCCCATCGCCCAGGACGGAGCCCGCGGGGGTGAGGAGATCCCCGTCGACGTCGCGGACGGCGCCGCGGCCGCCGAGGGTCAGGGCCAGGTCCAGTTCGGCCAGCAGGCACCGCAGGACGTGGTGGACGCCCCGCGCCCCGTCGAGCGCGAGGCCGTACTGGTAGGGGCGGCCGTACAGGACGGCGTCGGCACCGAGGGCGAGGGCCTTGACCACGTCGCTCCCGGTACGCACTCCGGAGTCCATCAGCACCGGGACGCCCGCGCCGACCGCGGCGCGCACCGCCGGGAGGGCGTCCAGCGCGGCGATGCTGCCGTCGAGCTGGCGACCGCCGTGGTTGGAGACCACGATGCCGTCGGCGCCGCGGTCGAGGGCCAGGCGTGCGTCGTCCGGGTGCAGGACGCCCTTGACGAGGATGGGCAGCCCGGTCAGCCGCCGCAGCCACGGCAACCGGTCCCAGGTGAGACCCGGGTTGGCGGAGATGGCCGCCCAGTGGCGTACGACGTCCGCGGGTCCCGCGCCTTCGGGCAGTCCGGCCCGGAACACCGGGTCCGTGGTGAAGTTGCCGAGCCCGGCGCCCCGTACGAACGGCAGGTAGCCGTGGTCGAGGTCGGCAGGACGGTAGCCGAAGGCCGGGTTGTCGACGGTGAGGACCAGGGCCGAGTAGCCGCTCGCCTCGGCCCTGCGCACCAGCGACTCGGCCACCTCCAGGTCCGAGGGCCAGTACAACTGGAACCAGCGGGGAGCCGGTCCCGCCGCGCGGGCCACCTCCTCCATGCTGTGGCAGGAGAAGCCGGACAGGACGAACGACACGTCCGCGAGGGCGGCGCCGCGGACGGCCGCGAGTTCGCCCTCGGGGTGCACCACGGTCTGGGCGGCCACCGGCGCGAGGAGCACCGGGGACGCCAGGCGCTGCCCCAGCAGGGACACCGACAGGTCGCGCGTGGTGACACCGCGCAGCATCCTCGGCAGGAGGCTCCAGCGGTCGAAGGCGGCCCGGTTCGCCCGGGCCGTCGTACCGGTGCCCGCGTTGCCGCGGACGTATCCGTAGGCGTGCGGGGCGAGCACGTCGCGGGCGGCGGCGTCGAGCGCGGTCAGGTCGGTGGTGAGGCGCTCCGCGGCGGCCTCGGGCCCGGCCAGGTAGATCTCGCGGACCAGGTCGGCCGGGGCGGGGCGGGGCGGGGCCGGCTCCTCCTCCCGCGGCCCACCGGCGGCGCCCATCCGGCCCAGCAGCAGGGAGGCGGTCGTCCCGGGGCGTTCCGTCAGGGCGAAGTGGCCGCCCTCGATGGTCTCGACGTCGCATCCGCTCCCGGTGTGCGCGGCCCACTCCCCCATCTGCCCGAGGCTGTTCTTCGGGTCCTCGGCGGCCAGGAGCACCGTGACGGGTGTGCGCAGGACCGTGTCCCGCGCGCACCGGTAGCGACGCAGCGGGCGGTGGTCGGCCCGCAGGACCCGCAGGACCTCGCCGAGCGTCTCGGGGTCGCGCAGCAGTGCCTCGGGCACGCCTCCGAGTTTGCGGAGGCCGGACACGAGCTCGTCGTCGCCCAGGTCGTCGAGGTCCGGCTCGTCCCAGTCCTGGGCCGGGGGCCGGGCCGCCGACACGAACAGCCGTGCCACCGCTCCGCGTCGCTCGAGCAGGCGGGCGGTCTCGAAGGCGACGAGCGCTCCCATGCTGTGGCCGAGCAGGTACAGGGGGCGGCCGTCGGACGGCGTCAGTGCCGCCGCCGCTCCGGCGGCGAGCGTCGCGATGTCCTCGGCGCAGGGCTCGCCCCGGCGGTCCTGCCGGCCCGGGTACTGCACGGCGAGCAGCTGGACGCTCTCGGGGAGGGCGGCGGACAGTGCGGCGAAGGTGTTCGCCGCACCGCCCGCGTGCGGGAAGCACACCAGCAGCGCGGAGCTGTCCGGCCTGGCGTGGAACGACCGCGTCCAGAGGTCCGCCCGCGGGGGTGCGGCGACGGGTGCGGTGGTGCGGAGCGCGCCGCCCGCGGCGGTGGCTGGGTACTGGGTCATGACGACGGGCTCCCGTCCTCGGTGTGGTCGGCCAGCTGGTCGAGGAGGCGGTGCAGGCGCTCGCGCACGGCGGCCCGCTCGGCTCCCGTCAGGGTGCGCGCGCCGATCGCGGACTCGAGTGCCGCGACCTCCTCGGGGACGGGCGGGGACGCCGGTGCCTCGGTCGGCACCTCACCGGCGGGCGGTAGCTGCTCCCGGAGGTGGGCGACGAGGGCGTGCGGCGTGGGCCAGTCGAAGACGAAGGTGGCGGGCAGCCGCACCCCGGTCGCGGTGGTGAGCCTGTTGCGCAGTTCCACGGCGGTCAGCGAGTCGAAGCCGACCTGGTCGAAGACGCTGTCGGGGGCCACGGCGCTGTCGGAGGCGTGGCCCAGCACACCGGCGACCTCGTGCAGCACGAGGTCCATCAGGGCGTCGCCGGTGCCGGCGGCCGGCGCTTCGGCGCCCGGACCGCCG
>NZ_JBEXWB010000544.1:0-2895 GCF_040629645.1 Streptomyces sp. NPDC005899
CCCGGCCCTCCCCCCCCCCCCCCCGGGTTGGAGCCGGCCCCACCTCCCCCTCCCGCCGCGGCGGGGGGGGGGGCGCGGCCGCCCCGCCCCCCACCCCCGCTGGGGCGGGTGTCAGGCGGGCTGCTGCTCGGACTTGGCGACGGTGTCCAGGTAGAGCTCCTCGAAGTACTGCGCCAGGATCGCCTGGTGCTCGCGGAGGTACCGCTTGAACGCGACGATGTCGTCGTCGTTGCGCAGCAGGTGCCGGACCGCCGCCCAGACCTCGCCGGGGTGGTCGTCGTTGATGTCGGTGTGCGAGTGGTTGATCTGGCCGCCGATGTTGTCCTCGCCGACCGAGTTCTTCAGCGCCTCCAGCTTCTTGGGCTCCAGCTTCACGTTCACGTACTCGACGAGGTAGGAGTACGCGACGACGCCGAGCGGACCCTCGTGGTCCAGGAGGTAGGAGAAGTATCCGGTCAGCAGCTTGGTCGACAGGTAGGGCTCGGTGGCCAGGAACTCCTCGCGTGACACACCGGCCTTCTCCAGGTCCGTGATGAAGAGCTCGTCGTGCAGCATCTCCTCCTGCTCGTAGTTGGCCCAGACCTGCGCCGCCTCCGGGCTGCGCTTGGCGATCTCGACCAAGGCCTTGGCCTCGGAGACGCGCAGCAGCCGGATGCGCCAGGCGGTCTCGATCAGGTTCCGCTTGTAGTACTCGGAGTCGACGTTCTTGCCCTCCAGGTGGGCGGCCTCGGGTACGTTGGCGTACCACTCGAGGACCTGCTGGTCGAGCTGCTCGTCGATCTCGGCGCGCAGCTTCGCGGAGGCGGTGGCGGTGAGGAACCGGGAGCGGTCCCCGTAGCCGGCGTTCGTCACGCGGTTAGGCATGGTCAACCTCTTCCTTGAGTGCCCGTACGTTCTGGACGAGCGGTTTCAGATGGTGTCGGCGACACGAACGGTCGCGTCGCCCTGCAGCCGGCACTGGCAGGCCAAGCGGTGTGAGCCGCCGGTCCGGCCGAGGTCTTGCAGGAAGTCGAGTTCGTCGTCGTCGGGCTCCCCGAGAGAGCCGAAACCCTCCAGGACCTCGATCACGCACGCACCGCAGGATCCCGAGCGGCATCCGAACGGGATGAGTCGCTGCGAGACTTCGTACTCGACTTCGGTCAGGGGCGATCCCGCAGGCAGCAGAACCTCGGTTCCTGTGGGCAGGATCTTCAGACATTTCATGGTCATGACATCAATGCGCCGTCGATGTCGGTGGAGTGGCCCGGCGCGAGACGGGAGCCGGGACGCAGCTCCACAGCCAGATGGTTCGCCGCGGTCGCCGCCTCCCCGAAGCCCACCGAGATGAGCGGAACGCGACCCTCGTAGGAACACATGTCGCCGACCGCGTAAACCCCCGGCAAATTGGTGCGCATAGCGGTGTCCACCACGATCTGCCGATGCAGCATCCGGAACCCCCAATCAGCGATGGGACCTAGATCGGTGATGTATCCCAGTGCTGCGACAAGATCCTGGGCGGGCAATTCCCATTGCTCTTCACCGACTCGCACGGTCACTTCTTCCAGATGTCCGGCACCGCGACAGGCCACGACCTCGGCGTCGGTGACGACGCGAATTCCGCAGGCGTACATCTGCTTGACACCGTGCTCGTGGGCGCGGAAGGCCGAGCGCCGATGGACGACGGTGACGGACCGTGCGATCGACACGAGGGCGAGGGCCCAGTCGACCGCACTGTCACCACCCCCCACGATCACCACGTCGCGGTCGCGGTGTCTGTCGAGACGCGGCACGTGGTGCGCCACTCCCAACCCCTGGTACGGCCCCAGACAGGGCAGGGTGCGGGGGACGGCGCGGCCGAGCCCGGCCGCGATCACGACGGCCCCGGCCCGTACCCGCCGACCGCCCTCGATGCCGATCGTCCAGCCTCCGCCCTGGCCGGGCGTCAGCGAGACCGCCGCCCGGCCGAGGAGGTATGCGGGGCGGAACGCCTCCGCCTGGGCGACGAGGTTGTCGACCAGTTCCCTGCCCCGTACGGCGGGGTGCCCCGCGATGTCGTAGATCTTCTTCTCCGGGTACAGGGCCGCGATCTGGCCGCCCGGCTCGGGCAGAGCGTCGATCAGTACGCTGGAAAGCCCCCGGAAGCCCGCGCAGTAGGCGGCGTACAGCCCAGCCGGCCCCGCTCCGACCACAGCGACGTCCGCGCTCGTCTCCGTATCGGTCACGGTCGCATCCACTCGAACTCCCGCTCGGTTCATCCTGAAATCCAGGCCTTTCTCGCGTCGGGTCGGACAGTTCGTTCGTTCGACCGGTTCACCTTCCGAATTCCGGGAGTCCACTCTCCTTCCATTCGGACTTCTCCTGTCCCACGGCGGATCACCAGGTGAATTCCTTTTATGTTTCGGGGGGATCACCGCCGAGTTCCATTTCATAGTCCAGCGGCATGCCCACGCCGTCAACGAAAGGACTCGGAACTCCGGCCCGCCCTGTACTCGGACGCGATCGGCAGAGGTTTTTCATCGACACACCGGGCGCGGGGCGCCGTAGGCCCGACATGCCGATTCCGGCATCCGGAGCGTCACCGCGTTCCGGTCCCGGTGCCGGTTCACCTCGTGCTCCTGGCCCCCGCGCGCAGCACTCCCGAGCCCGGCGCGCGCTCCTCCCGGCCTCGCGGCGCCCTACTTCGCGCCGGGGCCGCCGCCGGCCTGGTCCAGGGCACTCGCGAACCGCTCCCACTCGCGGGCGTAGGAGTTGGCCAGGTCCGCGACGACGACGGCGCAGTGCGGCGGCACCGCCGCCATCAGCTGCCGCCCCACTTCGAGGTCGGGTGCGCGCTCGTTCAGCCAGCGCAGCAGCGCACGCCCTGATTCGGTGAGCCGGAGCGACGGGTCCTTCGCCAGGGTCTCGACACGCCGCGGC
>NZ_JBEXWB010000545.1:0-2893 GCF_040629645.1 Streptomyces sp. NPDC005899
CAGGTACAGAGACACGAACCCGGCGACGACGGTGATCAAGTTCATGGCAGGTGCCTGCGTGCTCGCCCTGGCGCCGGCCACCTGGCTGTACGGCACGGCCCAGGCCCGGGTGCGGACGCTGGAGGACGCCCCGGCGCAGCAGGTCGCCGTGGTGTTCGGTGCCGGACTGTGGCAGGGCAGGCCGTCGCCCTACCTCGCGCACCGGCTCGACGCGGCGGCCGAGCTGTACCGGACCGGCCGGGTGAGGGTCGTCCTGGTCACCGGGGACAACAGCCGCGAGGAGTACGACGAGCCGGACGCCATGCGCGCCTATCTCACGGGACGCGGCGTGCCGGACGGCCGGATCGTCAGCGACTACGCGGGTTTCGACACCTGGGACTCCTGCGTCCGGGCCAAGAGGATCTTCGGGGTCGACCGGGCGCTGCTGGTGAGCCAGGGCTTCCACATCCGGCGGGCGATCGCCCTGTGCCGGTCCGCCGGCATCGACGCCTACGGGGTGGGGGTGGACGCCGTCCACGACGTGACCTGGTACTACGGTGGGGTCCGGGAGCTGCCGGCGGCGGGCAAGGCGCTGCTGGACGTGGTGTTCCGGCCGGACCCGCGCTTCCTGGGACCGCGCGAGACGGGGGTGTCCCGGGCTCTGGCGGCCGGCCTCACCGCGCCGGGCGGCCCGGGCTGAGGGGCGTGTACCGGGGGCGTAACCGCCGGGCAGGGTGCTCGTAATACCCGGATCGCACGCTGGACGCATGGCCCGCACCGAAACGCCCACGCACTGCCCGTACTGCGCACTGCAGTGCGGGATGACCCTGCGACCGGTCACCGACGGCACGGTGGTCGAGGTCGTGGAGCGCACCGGCTTCCCCGTGAACCGGGGTGCCCTGTGCGGCAAGGGCCGCACCGCGCCCGCCGTGCTGGCCGCGGGGGCGCGGCTGACCTCGCCCCTCGTCCGGGACACGGAGAGCGGTGGGCTGCGGCCGGCCGGCTGGGACGAGGCGCTGGGGCGGATCGCCGACGGGCTGCGCGGGACCCGGGCGGGGCACGGGGCGGACGCCGTGGGGGTGTTCGGCGGGGGCGGGCTCACGAACGAGAAGGCGTACGCGCTCGGGAAGTTCGCCCGGGTGGTCCTCGGTACCTCGCAGATCGACTACAACGGCCGCTTCTGCATGTCCTCGGCCGCCGCCGCGCACCAGCGGGCGTTCGGACTGGACCGGGGGCTGCCGTTCCCGCTGGAGGACATCCCCCGGACGGGGTGCGTGATCCTGGTCGGCTCGAACCTCGCGGAGACGATGCCGCCCGCCCTGCGCTACCTGACCGAGCTGCGGGAGAACGGCGGCCGGCTCGTCGTCATCGACCCGCGGCGGACGAGGACCGCCGAGCAGGCCGACCTGCACCTGGCCCCCCGGCCGGGCACCGACCTGGCCCTGGCGCTCGGCATGCTGCACCTCGTGGTGGCCGACGGGCGGGTGGACGAGGAGTTCGTCCGCACCCGCACGAGCGGCTGGGACGAGGCCAGGGCCGGGGCGATGGCCCACTGGCCGGAGCTGGTGGAGCGCGTCACCGGGGTGCCCGTGCCGCAGCTGCGCGAGGCCGTCGACCTGTTCTGCGGGGCGGGCAGCGGGATGGTGCTCACCGCCCGCGGTCCCGAGCAGCAGTCGAAGGGCACGGACACCGTCGGCGCCTGGATCAACTTCGCGCTGGCGACCGGCCGGGCGGGGCGCCCGCTGTCGGGGTACGGCTGCCTGACCGGTCAGGGCAACGGCCAGGGCGGCCGGGAGCACGGCCAGAAGGCGGATCAGCTCCCTGGTTACCGCAAGCTCACGGACCCGGCGGCACGCCGCCATGTGGCCGGGATCTGGGGCGTCGACCCCGACACGCTGCCGGGACCGGGGCGCAGCGCCTACGAGCTGCTGGACGCGCTGGGGCGGGACGTGCGGGCCCTGCTGGTGATGGGGTCGAATCCGGTGGTGTCCGCACCGCACGCGGGTCATGTCGAGGAGCGGCTGCGGTCGTTGGACTTCCTGGCCGTCGCCGACGTCGTGCTGTCGGAGACGGCCGCGCTGGCGGACGTGGTGCTGCCCGTGACGCAGTGGGCGGAGGAGAGCGGCACCATGACCAACCTGGAGGGCCGGGTGCTGCTGCGGCAGCGCGCGGTCACCCCACCGGACGGCGTCCGCTCCGACCTGGAGGTGCTGAACGCCCTGGCGGGACTGCTCGGGCACGGCAAGGGCTTCCCGGCCGAGCCCGAGGAGGTCTTCGACGAGCTGCGGCGGGCCTCGGCGGGGGGCCCCGCCGACTACGCGGGCATCACCTACGCCAGGATCGCCGCGGAGGACGGGGTGTTCTGGCCCTGCCCGGACGAGGAGCACCCGGGCACGCCGCGGCTGTTCCTGGAACGGTTCGCGACCGAGGACGGGCGGGCCCGGTTCGTCCCGGTGACACACCGGCCGGCGGCCGAGGAGACGGACGCCGAGTACCCGGTGGTGCTGACGACGGGGCGGGTGGTCGCCCACTACCAGTCCGGGGCGCAGACCCGCAGGGTGGCCGAGCTGACCGCCGCCGCGCCGGGCCCGTTCGTCGAGCTGCACCCGCGGCTCGCCGAGCGGATCGGGGTCGCCGAGGGCGACCAGGTCGCGGTCACCTCGCGCCGGGGGCGGGCCCAGGCTCCGGCCAGGATCACGGTGGCGATCCGTCAGGACACCGTCTTCATGCCGTTCCACTGGGCGGGTGAGGGGCGGGCCAACTCCCTGACGAACCCGGCCCTGGACCCCACCTCACGGATGCCCGAGTTCAAGGTGTGCGCGGTCCGGGTGGAGGCCGCCGGGTAGGCCGTGCGCCCGCGGGCGGGGAGCCCTCACCGGCGTGGGCTGCCGGGAGCCCTCACCGGCGTGGGCTG
>NZ_JBEXWB010000546.1:0-2851 GCF_040629645.1 Streptomyces sp. NPDC005899
CGACGCGCTGGTCGGAGGGCACCGCGGCCAGCAGCTCGGCGGCCTGGCCGGCGTCGGTGGCGGCGGTCACCTCGAAGCCGAGTGACCGCAAATCGTCCTCGAGCGACGATCCGGGTACCGGCGCACCGGTGAGGATGGCGGTCGACAGACGAACTCACTCCTTGGCGGTGACGGGAACGGCGCGCGACAGTGCGGCCCGAGGGCGGGCCGGCGGCTCGTCGGCTGAGGCTATCGGATGAACGGAAGACTGATTTCACCGACCGTTTGTGCTTCGTTCGGGTGAAGTGGTCATCATCCGGCGCGGTTCTCGATCATCATCGTCGATCACCGTCCCGTCCCACAAACCGCCGGGCTCCGGCCTCCGGATCCGCTCCGCCCTCCCGTGACCGGTCGGCATAGGCTGAGGCCCATGACGTGGCTGATCACTGGCGGGGCGGGTTACATCGGGGCACACGTGGCGAAGGCCATGACCGGAGCGGGGGAGCGGGTCGTCGTGCTCGACGACGTCTCCACGGGCGTCGAGGAACGGCTGGGCGCGGACGTCGCGCTGGTGCGCGGCTCGGCGTCGGACCGCGGGCTGCTGGACCGGGTGCTGCGGGAGCACGAGGTGTCGGGTGTGGTGCACCTCGCGGCGAAGAAGAAGGTCGACGAGTCCGTCGGGGACCCGCTGCTCTACTACCGGGAGAACGTGAGCGGGCTCACCGTGCTCCTGGAGGCCGTGGTCGCGGCCGGGGTGGGGCGCTTCGTCTTCTCCTCGTCGGCCGCGGTGTACGGCGTACCGGACGTCGAGCTCGTCACGGAGGAGACCCCGTGCGCGCCGATCAACCCGTACGGCGAGACGAAGCTCGTCGGGGAGTGGCTGGTGCGGGCGACGGGGCGGGCGCACGGCGTCTCCACGGCCTGCCTGCGGTACTTCAACGTGGCGGGGGCGGCCGAGCCCCGGTTGTCCGACACCGGGGTCTCCAACGTCGTCCCCATGTTCTTCGACCGGCTGACCAGGGGCGAGGCCCCCCGTGTCTTCGGTGACGACTACCCGACGCCGGACGGGACCTGCGTCCGCGACTACGTGCACGTCGCCGACCTCGCCGACGCCCACCTCGCGGTGGCCCGGGCGCTCGCGGAGCGGGCGCCGGGCGAGGACCTGACGGTGAACGTCGGCCGGGGCGAGGGCGTCTCCGTACGGGAGCTGGCCACGCTGGTGGGCGAGGTCACGGGCCTGCCCGCCGAGCCGGTGGTCGAGCCGCGCAGGCCCGGGGACGCCGCCAGTGCCGTGGCGTCGGTGGCCCGGATGACCGAGGAGCTGGGCTGGACGGCCCGGCTGGGCGTGCGGGACATGGTCGAGTCGGCGTGGGAGGGCTGGCTCCTGAGCCACCCCGAGGCGCGGGCGCACTGAGGCGGGCACCGGGGCGCGCGAGCCGCGGACGCGCCTGTTTGCGCAGGTCAGATGAGATGACAACGGTGTTCAGTGCCGTGTTGCCCGGTACCCCCCGCCCGTAGTTGACTGACACGGTGGGGCCCGACGGGCGCCCGATCGCTGCGACGTTTGCGGAGGCGTTCTCATGGGGGCTGGCCACGACCACGGGCACACGCACGGCGGGCCGCCCCCGACGGGCACGGCCGCCGCGGCGTACCGGGGCCGCCTCCGCATCGCCCTGGGCATCACGCTCGGCGTCATGGTCACGGAGATCGTCGGCGGAGTGCTCGCCGACTCCCTGGCCCTGATCGCGGACGCGGCCCACATGGCGACCGACGCCCTGGGGCTCGGGATGGCGCTCCTCGCCATCCACTTCGCCAACAGGCCCGCCGGCCCGAACCGCACCTTCGGCTTCGCCCGTGCGGAGATCCTCGCGGCGCTGGCCAACTGCCTGCTGCTCCTCGGCGTGGGCGGCTACCTGGTCGTCGAGGCCGTCGAGCGTTTCGTCACCCCGGCCGGGACCAGGGGCGGCCTGGCCGTCGTGTTCGCCGCCGTGGGCCTGGTCGCCAACGTCGTCTCCCTGTCCCTGCTGATGCGCGGGCAGCGCGACAGCCTCAACGTGCGGGGCGCCTACCTGGAGGTGGTGGCGGACACCTTCGGTTCGGTGACCGTCCTCGTGTCCGCCGGCCTCATCATGGCCACGGGCTGGCAGGCCGCCGATCCGATCGCCTCGCTCCTCATCGGCCTCATGATCGTGCCGCGCACCGTGAAGCTCCTGCGGGAGACGCTCGACGTGCTGCTCGAGGCGGCGCCCAAGGGGGTCGACATGGCGGAGGTGCGCGCCCACATGACGGCCCTGCCCGGTGTGCTGGACGTCCACGACCTGCACGCCTGGACGATCACCTCGGGGATGCCGGTGCTCTCCGCGCACGTCGTCGTGCAGCAGGAGGTCCTGGACTCGATCGGCCACGAGAAGCTCCTGCACGAGTTGCAGGGCTGCCTGGGCGATCACTTCGACGTCGAGCACTGCACCTTCCAGCTGGAGCCCAGCGGCCATGCCGCCCACGAGGCGCACCTCTGCCACTGAGCCGGCGCACGCGACGGTGTAAGGTCGCGCCGTACGTCCGCGCGGTACCGGTGGACGACTCCCGGGAGAGGAAGAGGAGTTGAGGGTGATGACTGCCGCTGTGGACGCTGCCCCGCGCAGCGATCGGCCCGTCCTCGTCCTCCGGGTCCCCGGCTAGCCACTCGGCGCGCGCACGCCGCCTCGTCGGCCGGGACCCTCTCACCCAAGGGTGTCCCACGTTGTCCGACCATCTGATCGACGCGTTCTTCGCACTGCACCACGCCCTGCCCCGCCAGAGCCCCGGCTCCGACGCCACCACGCGGCGGCTGCTCGCGCTCACCGGCCCCCGGCCGCCCCGCCCGCGCGTCCTC
>NZ_JBEXWB010000547.1:0-2837 GCF_040629645.1 Streptomyces sp. NPDC005899
CCGGTCCCGCCTGGAGGAGTTCGCCGCCGCGCACGGCCCGGTGGCCGGCATCCTGGCGGCGGACGAACCAGGAACCGGCCGCGGGCCGTTCGGTGCCGGTGGGGCCTACAGGCCGACCTCGCGCATCAGCATGCCGACCTCGGTGTTGGTCAGGCGGCGCAGCCAGCCGGACTTCTGGTCACCCAGCGGGATCGGGCCGAACGAGGTGCGCACGAGCCGCTCGACCGGGAAGCCGGCCTCGGCCAGCATCCGGCGGACGATGTGCTTGCGGCCCTCGTGGAGGGTCACCTCGACCAGGTAGTTCTTGCCGGTGTTCTCGACGACCCGGAAGTGGTCGGCGCGGGCGTAGCCGTCCTCCAGCTGGATGCCGTCCTTGAGCCGCTTGCCGAGGTCCCGCGGGAGCGGTCCCTGGATGGCGGCCAGGTAGGTCTTCTTCACGCCGTACTTGGGGTGCGTCAGACGGTGGGCCAGCTCACCGTGGTTGGTGAGCAGGATGATGCCCTCGGTCTCGGTGTCGAGCCGGCCGACGTGGAAGAGCCGGGTCTCGCGGTTGTTGACGTAGTCACCGAGGTTCTGGCGGCCGTCCGGGTCACCCATGGTGGAGACGACACCGGCCGGCTTGTTCAGCGCGAAGAACAGGTAGGACTGGGTCGCGACCGTGAGGCCGTCGACCTTGATCTCGTCCTTCTGCGGGTCGACGCGCTTGCCCTGCTCGAGGACGATCTCGCCGTTCACCTCGACGCGGGCCTGCTCGATCAGCTCCTCGCACGCCCGGCGCGAACCCATGCCGGCGCGGGCGAGGATCTTCTGCAGCCGCTCGCCCTCCTGCTCGGCGCCCGGGTGCGTCTTCGGCGTGCGGATCTCGGGCTTCTCCGCGTACCGGTCGCGGTTGCGCTGCTCGATCTTGGCGTCGAGCTCGCGCGGGCGGGCGGGGGCGCCCTGGCGCCGGCCGCCCTTGCTCACGTTCTGTGCGGGCTTCGGGCCGCCCTTGGCCCCACCGCGCGCCGCGCTGCCACGGCCCTTGCGGGGGCCGCCGTCGCCGCCGGGCTTGTCGGAGCCCACGTCGTAGCGGCGCTCCTCCGGACGGGGCCGGCGGGGGCGCTGCTCCTGCTTGTCGTCGCGCCCCGCGGAGCGTCCCGCGCCCTGCCCGCCTCCTGCGGCCTTCGGCCGGAAGGAGCCGCCGGAGCCGCCCGAGCCACCCCGGGGGTTCCGGTTGCCGCCGCTCTTGCCGCTGCCGCTTCCGCTGTTGCTGCCACTGCTTCGCATCAAAAATCCGTCTTGTCGTCTGCGTGAGTTTCCGGGGTGTCCGGTGCGTCCGGATCGAACGACGGCACACCCTCTGGCGTCTCAGCCTCGATCGCGTCCGCCTCCGGGAGGAAGGGCGCGAGCTCCGGGAGCTCGTCCAGGCCTCGCAGGCCCATGCGCTCCAGAAAGTAGTTCGTCGTCCTGTACAGGATCGCACCTGTTTCGGGTTCCGCGCCCGCCTCCTCGACCAGACCCCTCTGGAGGAGGGTCCGCATCACGCCGTCGCAGTTCACTCCGCGCACCGCCGAGACCCTCGACCGGCTCACCGGCTGCCGGTAGGCCACCACCGCCAGGGTCTCCAGTGCCGCCTGGGTGAGCCGGGCGTGCCGGCCGTCGAGGACGAAGCCCTCCACGGCCTCCGCGTAGGCGGGGCGGGAGTAGAAGCGCCAGCCCCCGGCGACGAGCCGCAGATCGAATCCGCGGCGCTGGACGGTGTACTCGTCGGCCAGCTCCCGCAGGGCGTCCGCGACGGCCCTGCGGGGCCGTTCCAGCACCTTGGCGAGGTGGTCCTCGGTGGCGGGCTCGTCGACGACCATGAGGACGGCCTCCAGCGCGGGCTTGAGGTCGAGGCCCGCCACCCCGCTCCCGCGCGCTCCTGCGTCGGTACTCATGCGTCCGCGTCCTCCCCTGCCTCGCGCGTCTCCCGGTCGAACTCGTCGGTCACGACCGGCCGCGCCCCTGCGCCGCCGGCCCAGCGTACGAGGAGGTCGCCGAGCGGTTCCTCCTGGTCGAGGGCGACGGCCTTCTCCCGGTAGAGCTCCAGGAGCGCCAGGAAGCGGGCCACGACGGTGAGCGTGTCCGCCGCGTCCGCGGTGAGCGCCCGGAAACTGATCTCGCCCTCCGCGCGCAGCCGCGCCACCACGATCTCCGCCTGCTCGCGCACGCTGACCAGGGGCGCGTGGATGTGGTCGACGTACACCTGCGGTCTCTGCTTCGGCTGCATGGCCTTCACGGCGAGCCGGGCGAAGCCCTCCGGGCCGATGCTGATGACGACCTCGGGCAGCAGCGCGGCGTGCTCGGGTTCCAGCCCCACGGTGCGGGGGTAGCTGCGGGACTCCGCGTCGAGCCGGTCGCTGAGGATCTCCGCGACGCGCTTGTAGGCGCGGTACTGCAGCAGCCGGGCGAACAGCAGGTCGCGCGCCTCCAGGAGGGCGAGGTCGGCCTCGTCCTCCACCTCCGCGGTCGGCAGCAGCCGGGCCGCCTTCAGGTCGAGCAGGGTGGCGGCCACGACGAGGAACTCGGTGGTCTGGTCGAGGTCCCACTCCGCGCCCATGGCCCGGATGTGGGCCATGAACTCGTCGGTGACCCGGGAGAGCGCGACTTCCGTCACGTCGAGTTTGTGCTTGGAGATGAGTTGGAGCAGGAGGTCGAAGGGGCCCTCGAAGTTGACCAGCCGGACGGTGAACCGGCCGCCGCCGGCGGCCTGGGCCGCCTCGGCGGCGCGCGGGGGGCTCCCGGCACCGGGCGGTGGCGGCCCCTCCTGGGCCGTGGGTGCCTCCTGGCGGCCCGCAGGGCCCGCGGGGGGCCGGGAG
>NZ_JBEXWB010000548.1:0-2833 GCF_040629645.1 Streptomyces sp. NPDC005899
GCGGGCAGGGCGTCGTCGAGCAGCCGCCCGAGCAGGGCGCCGGCCGGGACGCCCATCGCGAGGGCGGGCAGGACGGCCTGCTCGGCGCTTCCCCACCCGAGTGCGGGGAGCCAGCCCAGCTGTACGGCGACGAGGGTGGCGAGGGCGGCGGCGAGGAGGAACTCGGGCAGGGCGGCGAGGACGGCCGCGCCGGCACCGGCCCGGGTGGTGGTCTGCCGCCGGTGGGCGCCCCGCCGGAGGGCTGGTGCGGTGAGCGCGAGGGCCAGCGGTACCGCCACCGCGAGCGAGCAGGCCATGAGGGTGAGGGAGACGCCGAGTGCGGACGTCACGTCGGGGCCGACCGGGTCGCCGGAGACCCAGGACTCCCCCAGGTCTCCCCGGAGCAGTCCGCGGGCCCAGTGGCCGAGCACGTGCAGGGGGCCGCCGTCGAGTCCGGTCCCGGCGCGGATCGCGTCGAGCACGGCGGGCGTGGGCGGACGGTCCGCGTAGCGGGCGCGCAGGATCGTGAGGGCGGGGTCGGTGCGGGTCAGCCGGGGCAGCAGGCCGATGACGGCGAGGACGGCGAGGAGGGTGCCGAGCCGGGCGGCCAGGTGCTTCACGCGGTCACCGGAGTCGGGTGCCGGCGGTGATGAGGGTGCGTTCCATGGGGTCGAGCGCGACCCCTTCGACGTGGGCCCCGTCGTATCCCTGGACGAAGCGTTCGTGGACGAGCGGTACGAGGGCGTCGGTGCCGAGCACGGCGGCCTCGGCGGTCATCTCCGCGGTGTGGCGGTCGCCGGTGGCGGCGAGGGACGCGGCCTTGTCCACCGCGGAGTCGACGCGCTCGTCACAGAGCTGGGAGATGTTGAAGCTGCCGTCGCAGGTGAAGTCGGAGGTCAGGTAGGAGAGCGGGTCGGCGGTGTCCAGGAGGGTGTTGCGGGCCTGGATGAACGCGTCGTACCGGCCGGCGAGCGCGTCGGCCTCCAGCTGCGCGTAGTCGCGGACGACCTGCCTGACGGTGAAGCCGCGCGCCTGGAGCTGTTGCTGGACGATCGTGGCGACCTCGGGCAGTTCGGGCCTGTTGGTGTAGGTGGCGAGGACGATCTCCTCGGTCCTGGCCACCTCGGGGCGGGCGGCGGCCGCGGTCCGGCCCGTGGGGGACGTGCGGGCGGCGGCGGCCCAGGGGACGCCGGGGCCGAGGAGGCCCTGCGCCGTATCGGCCCGGCCCTCGTACACGCCGTCGACCAGTTCCTTCGGGTCGATCGCCTCACGGGCGGCGGCGCGCATGGCCGGATCGGCGAAGACGCCGCGCCGGGTGTTGAGGGAGAGGCCGTTGGTCCGGGCCGAGGGGAACTCGTGGACGTAGGCGTCGCCGAGCAGTGACGCCTGGGCTGTCGGTACGTATTCGGCGACGTCGACGGCCTTGGTCCGCAGGGCGTTGGCCCGGGCGGTCCCGTCCGCGACGAACGTCACGTCGACGCCGGGGGCCTCGGCCTTGCCGCCCCAGTAGGTGGGGTTGCGCTCCAGGGTGGCGGCGACCGCGCCGTCGAGGCCGGTCATGGTGAAGGCCCCCGTGGCGTGTCCCACGGGGTTCGCCCTGCCGTTCCGGTACGCGTCCGGGGACAGGATCGCGAGGGAGGGGTTGGCGAGCCGCTGGGGCAGGAGCGGGTCGGCGTGCGCGGTGACGATCCGCACGGTGTGCGCGTCCGTGGCGGTCGCGGTCAGCTCGGTGCCGGACAGGACGCGGGGCGGCGGGGATGCCTTGCCCGCCGCGGTGAGGGAGCGGACGACGGCGTCGGCGTCGACCTTCGCGCCGTCCTGGAAGACGGCGTCGCGGAGCGTGAACGTCCAGGTGGTGGTGTCGGTCCTCGTCCAGGACGCGGCGAGGGCGGGCCGGGCGGCACCGTCGGCGTCCAGGGTGGTCAGGCCCTCGATGACGGCGAGCCGGCTGAGGGTGACCGCGTCGTCGCCGTACGGGGACATGGACTGGGCGGGGGGAAAGGCCATGACGACCCGGAGCCGCCGGTCACCGTCGGACGCTCCCCCGTCGGCCGCGGCGGAGCAGGCTGCCAGCGGGAGGAGGAGGGCGGCGGTGGCGATGGCGGCGACTGCCGGCCGGGAGCGGCGGCTACGGGGCGTGAACATGGTGGAACCCTATATGAAAACGATTATCATCTTTACCGTGGGAGTTCCCACGGATGCCCCCGAGGCCCACGGAGGCCACGGGGGGACTGGGCCGGGGTCAGGCCCGGGGCCGTGCCGGGGTCAGGCCCGGGGGCCGGTTCACCGAATCTCGGGCACCGGCAGCTCGAAGTGGACGATCCCCTGACCGCCGCCCGGCAGCGTGCGTTCGTCACACACCTCCTTGGCCATCGACCGCCAGAAGGGCTCCGCCCCCGGCACGGCCGGGTCGGTGTGCAGGTAGAGCGAGGTGTAACCGCCCGCCCGCGCCGCGAAGGCGCCGAGCTCCCGCACCAGTCGTCGCGCCAGCCCGTGCCTGCGGTGCCCCGGGCGTACGTAGATCCGGCAGAGCTGGGCGGTGGTGCCGGACGGGAAGCGGTCGGCGACCCACTGCGGATTGGGCGGCGCCTGGGGCCCCCGGTCGCGCACGGCTCCGGTCGCGACGACCTCACCACCGTGCAGCACGACGAGCAGCGTGCACCGCGGGGGGCGCAGGTAGGCGCCCTCCGGATCGATGATGTCGGCGTGCCAGCGCGGTACGTACCCGGACTCCAGATCGCCGTAGACGGTGTCGAGCATGACGGCCCGCGCGCCTCCGACGTCCTCGGCGGTCGCCGTCCGCAGGACGTAGCCGTCCGCACCCTCCGGCACGTCCTGGGTCACCACCGCCCCT
>NZ_JBEXWB010000549.1:0-2831 GCF_040629645.1 Streptomyces sp. NPDC005899
TCCTGGCCGTCGGCGCTCAGCGGCAGGGCGCCGCCGCCGACGGACGCCCGGCCCTCGGCCCAGGTCCGCCCGGAGGCGAGGAGGACGACGGTCGCGCCGGCCGCCCCGAGGAGCAGGCCGGCGGCCAGGCTGCGGCGGCTTCCGGCACCGTCGGAGGCGGAAACGGCTCGGGCACGGGGCTGGGGTACGGGAACGGCACTCACGTACTCCACTATCCCTCACGCCCCCGGACCGATCGGAGGCGGTTCGCCGTGTGCACGGCGCGCAGGACCGCGGCGGCCTTGTTGCGGCACTCGGTGTCCTCGGCGACCGGGTCGGAGTCGGCGACGACGCCCGCTCCCGCCTGGACGTACGCCGTCCCGTCGCGGAGCAGGGCCGTCCGGATGGCGATGGCCGTGTCGGAGTCCCCGGCGAAGTCGAGGTAGCCGACGCAGCCGCCGTACAGGCCCCGCCGGGTGGGCTCGAGCTCCTCGATGATCTGCAGCGCGCGCGGCTTGGGCGCGCCGGACAGGGTGCCCGCCGGGAAGCAGGCGGTCAGGACGTCGAAGGCGCTCCGGCCCTCGGCGACGCGCCCGGTGACGGTGGACACGATGTGCATCACGTGGGAGTACCGCTCGACCGACATGAAGTCGACGACCTCGACGCTGCCGGGTTCGCAGACCCGCCCGAGGTCGTTGCGGCCGAGGTCGACGAGCATGAGGTGCTCGGCGCGCTCCTTGGGGTCGGCGAGGAGCTCGTCGGCGAGTGCCTGGTCCTCCCGCGGGGTGGCTCCGCGGTGCCTGGTCCCGGCGATGGGGTGGACCATGGCCCGGCCGTCCTCGACCTTGACGAGCGCCTCCGGACTGGAGCCGACGACGTCGAAGCCGTCGAAGCGGAAGAGGTACATGTACGGCGAGGGGTTGGTGGCGCGCAGGACACGGTAGACGTCCAGGGCGCTCGCCGTGCACGGCGTCTCGAAGCGCTGGGAGGGGACGACCTGGAACGCCTCGCCGGCCCTGATCCGCTCCTTGATGTCGTCGACGGCGTCCTGGTAGGCGGCGCCGCCCCACAGGGCGGTGTAGGGCGGGAGCTCGGAGGGCGGCAGGACGGCCGGGGCGTTCTCCACGGACCGGGAGAGGTCCCGCTCCATGGCGTCGAGCCGGGCCACCGCGTCCTCGTACGCCTCGTCGACGCCGGTGTCCAGGTCGTTGTGGTTGATGGCGTTGGCGATCAGCAGGACGGTGCCGTTGCCGTGGTCGAGCACCGCGAGGTCCGAGGTGAGCAGCATCGTCAGTTCGGGCAGCCCCAGGTCGTCGCCGCCGTGCTCGGTGATCCTCTCCAGCCGGCGCACGACGTCGTAACCGAGATAGCCCACCATGCCGCCGGTGAAGGGCGGCAGGCCCTCGTCGCCGACCAGGTCGCGCGGGGTGTGCAGCGTCTCCACGGTGGCCCGCAGGGCATGCAGCGGGTCGCCGCCGAGGGGGACGCCGACGGGCGGGGTGCCGAGCCAGCGCGCCTGCCCGTCGGTGGCGGTGAGCGTGGCGGCGCTGCGCACTCCGACGAAGGAGTACCGGGACCACGTGCGGCCGTTCTCCGCGGACTCGAGGAGGAACGTGCCGGTGCGTTCCGCCGCGAGCTTGCGGTAGAGCCCCACCGGGGTGTCGCCGTCGGCGAGCAGCCGGCGGCTGACGGGGATGACACGCCGGTCGACGGCGAGCTTGCGGAAGGTCTCGAGATCCATGGCGGGTGACCCTATCGGGACGGGGCGAGGGGGAGGACGTCCGCGTCGAAGCAGGTGCGGTCGCCCGTGTGGCAGGCGGCACCCGTCTGGTCGACCTTGACCAGGACCGTGTCGGCGTCGCAGTCCAGGGCGACCGACGTGACCCGCTGGACGTGGCCGGAGGTGTCGCCCTTGACCCAGTACTCCTGGCGGCTGCGGGACCAGTAGGTGCAGCGGCCGGTGGTGAGGGTGCGGTGCAGCGCCTCGTCGTCCATCCAGCCGAGCATCAGCACCTCTCCCGTGTCGTACTGCTGCGCGATGGCGGGGACCAGTCCGTCGGGGCCGCGCTTGAGGCGGGCGGCGATGGCCGGGTCGAGATTGCTGGCGGGGGCGGAGCCGGGCGTGCTGGTCATGCGCCCATTGTGCAGGGCCGGGCGGGTCCGGCCGGGCACTCGTCCACTGGGCGGACCACGGGCGGCGGCCGTACGCTGGCGGGCATGTCGACCCATGCGAAGCGTGAACGTCTCCTGCTCGCCGACCTGTTGGAAGCGGCGGGCCCCGAGTCTCCGACCCTGTGCAACGGCTGGACGACACGTGATCTGGCCGCCCATGTCGTCGTGCGCGAGCGCCGGGCGGACGCGGCCGGCGGACTCGTGCTGAGCGCCCTGAAGAACAGGCTGGAGCGGGTGCAGGCCGAGTTCGCCGCGAAGCCGTACGAGGAACTCGTCCAGCTCATCCGCACGGGCCCGCCGCGGATGTCCCCCTTCGCCCTGAAGCAGATCGACGAGGCGGCCAACACCGTGGAGTTCTACATCCACGCGGAGGACGTGCGCCGCGCCCAGCCCGACTGGTCGCGGCGCGACCTGGACCCCGTCTTCGCCGACGTGCTGTGGTCGCGCACCGAGCGGACGGCCCGGATGATGGGCCGCCGGGCGCCGGTGGGGCTGGTGCTGCGCCGGCCGGACGGCCAGACGGTGGTGGCCCACAAGGGCACCCCGGTGGTCACGGTCACCGGGGAGCCGGGTGAGCTCCTGCTGTTCGCCGCGGGACGGCAGGACGCCGCCCGCGTCGACCTGGACGGCGACAAGGACGCGCTGGCCCGGCTGCGTACGGCCGAGCTCGGTCTGTGACG
>NZ_JBEXWB010000550.1:0-2828 GCF_040629645.1 Streptomyces sp. NPDC005899
GCCGGCTGCCGTCGCCGGGAGCGCGGAAGCGTACCGTACGTACCCGGAGAGCAGCGCGGTGCTGGCGCGGGCGGCGGCCGCCCGCAGCGCCTTCTGGGCGCGGAGCGAATCCGCTCGGGCATCGGAACCGGCCGGCGCCCGTGCGGCGGTGGTTTCGTCACCGCCGCCGCAGCCGCTCAGGGCCGCGCCCAGGACGAGCGCGCCCGTACTCGTCAACGCACCCCTGCGCGTCGTCCCCGTGCGCCGCACTTGTCTCCTTCGTGCTGCTCTATGACATTTTCTGTCCTGAAGTGATCACCGCAGCGAGCGTACCCGCGAGCGAGCGGGAGGCGGACGGCAACACCCCTGCGGACCGGATACCCTTTGACCTGACACGCGACGATCCACACAACAGCACACGCGGCCGAGGAGTCACCCGGATGAGCACCACCGAGAGCGAGAGGCTGCGCGGGCTGCTCGAACCGCTCGTCAGCGCCGAGGAGCTGGACCTCGAGGAGATCGAGGTCTCCCGGGCAGGCCGCCGCCGGGTGCTGCGGGTCGTCGTCGACTCCGAGGACGGCGTGGAGCTGGACGCCTGTGCCGAGCTGAGCCGCACGATCTCCCGGACCCTCGACGAGACCGACGTGATGGGCGAGGGCGAGTACGTCCTCGAAGTGAGCTCTCCGGGCGCCGACCGCCCGTTGACCGAGCACCGCCACTACGTCCGGGCCGTCGGCCGGCTGGCCAGGCTCACCCTGCACGAGGGCGGCGAACTGGTGGCCCGCATCGTCGGGGCGGACGACGAAGGCCTGGACCTCGAGGTGCCGGGCCTCAAGGGCCGCAAGCCCACGGCGCGCCGGGTGGCCTTCGGCGAGATCGCCAAGGCCCGCGTGGAGATCGAATTCAACCGCAAGGACAAGAAGGAAGAGGAGGCGTAGCCGTGGACATCGATGTGAAGCTTCTGAAGGGCTTGGCGCAGGACAAGGAGATCCCCTTCGACGTGCTCGTCGGGGCGATCGAGTCGGCCCTCCTCATCGCGTACCACCGCACCGAGGGCAGTCACCGGCGCGCGCGCGTCGAGCTGGACGCCGGCGGTCACGTCACGGTGTGGGCGAAGGAGGACCCGGCCGATCTCGAGGAGGGCCAGGAGCCCAAGGAGTTCGACGACACCCCCTCCGGCTTCGGCCGTATCGCCGCGACCACCGCCAAGCAGGTCATCCTGCAGCGGCTGCGCGACGCCGAGGACGACAGGACGTTCGGTGAGTACGCGGGTCACGAGGGCGACGTCGTGACCGGCCTGGTCCAGCAGGGCAAGGACCCCAAGAACGTCCTGGTGGACATCGGCAAGCTGGAGGCGATCCTGCCCGTCCAGGAGCAGGTGCCGGGTGAGGAGTACACCCACGGCCTGCGTCTGCGCACCTACGTCGTACGGGTGGCGAAGGGGGTCCGCGGTCCCTCCGTGACGCTGTCGCGCACCCACCCGAACCTCGTGAAGAAGCTCTTCGCGCTCGAGGTCCCGGAGATCGCGGACGGTTCGGTCGTCATCGAGGCCATCGCCCGTGAGGCCGGCCACCGCACCAAGATCGCCGTGCGGTCCACCCGTGCGGGCCTGAACCCCAAGGGCGCCTGCATCGGCCCGATGGGCAGCCGCGTGCGCAACGTCATGGCCGAGCTGCACGGTGAGAAGATCGACATCGTGGACTGGTCGGACGACCCCGCCGAGATGGTGGCCAACGCGCTGTCGCCCGCGCGGGTGAGCGAGGTCGAGGTCGTGGACCTCGGCGCCCGTTCCGCCCGGGTCACCGTCCCCGACTACCAGCTGTCGCTGGCGATCGGCAAGGAGGGGCAGAACGCCCGCCTCGCCGCCCGCCTCACCGGCTGGCGCATCGACATCCGCCCGGACACCGAGACCGACGCCGAGCGCGAGACCGCCGACCGCGAGCGCGCCGAGCGCGCCCGGGAGCGGTCCCAGCGCGGCTGAACCGATCGCCCGGCACCGCGCCCGGCCTCGCAGAGATGTGGTGCCGGGCGGTGCCGAGGGAATAGATCAAGGCGCGAAGCCGCTGAGATCACGACAACATCCGTTCGATTCTTGCCCCCAAGGGGTGAGGTCGGTGCGGGGAGGTAGACTTAGACGTGTCTGGCCGGACGCACGCCCGCGCTTGCCCCGAACGAACCTGTGTGGGATGCCGGGAGCGGGCGGCCAAGAGCGATTTGCTGCGCATCGTGGTGGACAAGGGAGACGTCGTCCCTGATCCACGCGGTACGCTGCCCGGCCGGGGTGCGTATCTGCACCCCGCCTCCGTCTGTCTCGAGCTGGCGGTCCGCCGCCGGGCTCTCCCCCGGGCCTTCAAGGCCAAGGGGCCGTTCGACGCCGCGGCAGTGCAGCGGTTCGTCGAGCGGGTGACACGGCTGGACGAGCACGACAAGTGAACGGCACGGGTCCCCGTGCGGTCAGGTACCTCGCGAGTTGGAAGTAGGTCGAGATTGCGATGAGCACTCGATGAGTACGCGATGAGTACGCCCATGAAGTAGCGACGGTCCGGCGGTAACCCGGACCTAAAAGGAGCGAAGTGGCTAAGGTCCGGGTATACGAACTCGCCAAGGAGTTCGGCGTAGAGAGCAAGGTCGTCATGGCCAAGCTCCAAGAACTCGGTGAATTCGTCCGTTCGGCGTCCTCGACGATCGAGGCGCCGGTTGTACGTAAGTTGACCGACGCACTGCAGGGTCCCGGCGGCAACGCCGGCAAGACCGCTGCCAAGCCTGGCGCGCCTCGTAAGGCCGCCCCCTCGAAGCCCGCGGCGCCCTCCCCGGCCGCCGCGGCTCGTCCCGCCGCCCCGAAGCCCGGC
>NZ_JBEXWB010000551.1:0-2804 GCF_040629645.1 Streptomyces sp. NPDC005899
GCTTCCGCGGGACGCCCCCGGCCCCGGCGTGCGATCGTTGCCGGCAGCCGTGCGTGACCTGTGTCTCCAGTGGTTCCCTGGCGCCAGAAAACTAACAGCGCTAGTTTGGGCCGGGACGGCATCGGCAGCGGACGCGGAACGCGGCACGCGAGAGGCAGGACGCGCCGCGGACCGCGCGCGACGAGCGACGCACGGCTTCGGCGGCAGGCACAACGAGCCCGGGAGGGGCAGTCATGAAGGCGCATGACGGGATGTACATCGGCGGCACGTGGCGGCCGGCCGCCGGCCAGGACACGATCGCGGTCGTGAACCCGGCGGACGAGCAGGTCATCGGCCACGTGCCGGCGGGCACCGCACAGGACGTCGACGACGCGGTGCGCGCCGCCCGCGCCGCGTTCCCCGGATGGGCGGCGACCCCGCCCGCCGAGCGCGCGGCGCGGCTCGCCGCCCTGCGAGACGTGCTGGCGGCGCGCCGGGGGGAGATAGCCGAGACCGTCACCGCCGAGCTCGGTTCACCGCCCGCGCTGTCGCAGGTGGTCCACGCGGGTGTGCCCGTGCTGGTCGCCGGCTCGTTCGCCGAACTCGCCGGCACGTACGCCTTCGAGGAGAAGCTGGGCAACTCGACCGTCCTGCTGGAGCCCGTGGGCGTCGTCGGCGCGATCACCCCCTGGAACTACCCGCTGCACCAGATCGTCGCCAAGGTGGCCCCCGCGCTCGCCGCCGGCTGCACCGTTGTCCTCAAGCCCGCCGAGGACACCCCGCTGACCGCCCAGCTGTTCGCCGAGGCCATCGAGGAGGCGGGCCTGCCGGCCGGCGTCTTCAACCTCGTCACCGGTCTCGGGCCGGTCGCCGGGCAGGCGCTCGCCGAGCACGAGGGGGTCGACCTGGTCTCCTTCACCGGCTCGACCGCGGTCGGCAGGAAGATCGGAGCCACGGCGGGCGCGGCGGTCAAGCGCGTGGCCCTGGAACTCGGCGGCAAGTCCGCGAACGTCATCCTCCCCGGAGCCGACCTCGCCAAGGCGGTCAACGTCGGCGTCGCCAACGTGATGTCCAACTCCGGCCAGACGTGCAGCGCGTGGACCAGGATGCTGGTGGACGCCGAGCGGTACGAGGAGGCCGTGGCCCTCGCGGCGGCCGCCGTCGCCAAGTACGTCCCCGGCGAGCGGGTCGGGCCCCTGGTCAACGCGAAGCAGCAGGCCCGGGTGCGCGGCTACATCGAGAAGGGCATCGAGGAGGGCGCCCGCCTGGTCGCGGGGGGCCCCGAAGCGCCCAAGGAGCAGGGTTACTACGTCAGCCCCACCGTGTTCGCCGACGTGACGCCCGCCATGACCATCGCCCGGGAGGAGATCTTCGGCCCGGTGCTCTCGATCCTGCGCTACGAGGACGTGGACGACGCCCTGCGGATCGCGAACGACACCGTGTACGGGCTGGCCGGGGCCGTGTGGGCGGCCGACGACGCCGAGGCCGTGGCCTTCGCCCGCCGCATGGACACCGGGCAGGTGGACATCAACGGCGGCCGGTTCAACCCCCTGGCGCCGTTCGGCGGATACAAGCAGTCCGGTGTGGGGCGCGAGCTCGGGCCCCACGGCCTCGCCGAGTACCTCCAGACCAAGTCCCTCCAGTTCTGAGCCCCCAGCCCGCCCCTCCGGCCCTATCGAGGAGTCTGTTCGTGGTCCGCGCCGCCGTACTGCCCGCCGTCGGAGCTCCTCTGGAGATCACCGACATCGAACTCCCGGAGCCGGGCCCCGGCCAGGTGAGCATCCGCCTCGCCGCCGCCGGTGTCTGCCACTCCGACCTGTCCCTGTCGAACGGCACCATGCGCCTGCCCGTCCCGGCCGTGCTCGGGCACGAGGGCGCCGGCACGGTGCTGGCCGTCGGCGAGGGCGTCACGCACGTCGCCACCGGCGATCCGGTCGTCCTCAACTGGGCGCCGTCCTGCGGGAACTGCTTCCACTGCGGGATCGGCGAGATCTGGCTCTGCGCCGACGCGCTCAAGGGTGCCGGGAACATCCACGCCCGTACGGCCGGGGGCACGGAACTCCATCCCGGGCTGAACGTCGCGGCCTTCGCCGAGGAGACCGTCGTCCCCGCCAACTGCGTGCTGCCCGCCCCGGCCGGCATCCCGCTGGACGACGCCGCCCTGCTCGGCTGCGCCGTCCTGACCGGGTACGGGGCGGTGCACCACTCCGCCCGGGTCCGTGAGGGCGAGAGCGTCGTCGTCTTCGGGATCGGCGGGGTGGGCCTCGCCGTCCTGCAGTCGGCGCGCCTCGCGGGCGCCTCGCGGATCATCGCCGTCGACGTGTCGCCGGAGAAGGAGGAACTGGCCCGGCGGGCCGGTGCCACCGACTACGTCGTCGCCTCCGACACCACCCCGCGTGCCGTCCGCAAACTCACCGGCGGCCAGGGCGCGGACGTCGCCGTGGAATGCGTGGGACGCCCCGCCACGATCCGCGGTGCGTGGGAGTCCACCCGCCGCGGTGGCCGCACGACCGTCGTCGGCATCGGCGGCAAGGACCAGGTGGTGAGCTTCAACGCCCTGGAGATCTTCCACTGGGGCCGTTCGCTCACCGGCTGCGTGTACGGCAACAGCGACCCCGCCCGGGACCTGCCCGTGCTGGCCGGGCACATCCGCGCCGGCCGCTTCGACCTCTCCATGCTGGTGACGGAGCGCATCGCGCTGGACGGTATTCCGGCGGCCTTCGAGAACATGATCGCGGGCAAGGGCGGACGCGCGCTGGTCGTGTTCCCCCACGCGGAGACCGACGCGGCCTCCTGACCCGGGGCGCCCGCCCGCGCGGGGCCGG
>NZ_JBEXWB010000552.1:0-2795 GCF_040629645.1 Streptomyces sp. NPDC005899
GAGGGACCTGGCGGGCGGGTACCCCGACCCCGCCTGCCTCCCGGTGCTGACGCCTCCCGCGTCGGTGGAGCCGGTGCCCGGCTCGCACCGGGCCTCACCCCGGCTCGCCGCGCTCGAGGACGCGGCCCGCGCCTGGTTCGCCCGCGACGGCGTGCCCACCGGCTCGGTGACCTTCGCCCACGGGGCCCTGGACTGCATCGCGCGGCTGCTGTCGACGGAGCTCAGGCCCGGCGACGCGGTGGCCGTCGAGGACCCTGGCTTCCACCACCTGCTCGACCTGGTCCCGGCCCTCTCGCTGCGTATGCTGCCGGTGGCCGTCGACGACGAGGGCGTACGCCCCGAGGAGCTGCGGGCAGCGCTGCGGGCGGGGGCCCGCGCCCTGGTGTGCAGCCCCCGGGGCCAGAGCCCGCTGGGTGCGTGCCTCACTCCCGGCAGGCGGGACGAACTCCTCGCCGTACTGCGCGACTTCCCCGACGTACTGGTCGTGGAGGACGACCACAACGCGGACATCGCCGGCGCCGGCGCGGTGACCCTCGCCCCGGGCGGCCTGGCCCGCTGGGCCCAGGTGCGCACCGTCTCCAAACACCTGGGCATCGACCTGCGCTGGGCCGCCCTCGCCGGGGACCCCGCGACCCTCGCGCGCCACGACGGCCGGATGCTGCTGACCTCCGGCTGGGTCAGTCACATCCTGCAGTCCACGGTGGCGGACCTGCTGGCCGACCCGGCGGTGACCCGCCTGGTCGCCCGCGCCGCCCGGACCTACACCACCCGCCGCGAGGCCCTGCGCACCGCACTGCTTCAGCACGGCATCCGTTCGCACGGCGAGAGTGGCCTGAACGTGTGGGTCCCCGTGCGCGACGAGTCGGCCGTCGTCAACGGCCTGCGCAGCCGGGGCTGGTGGACGGCCGCGGGCACCCGCTTCCGCATCGCCGCACCGCCCGGGGTCCGGATCACGACCGCGACGCTCACACCGGCCGAAGGCCGCACCCTGGCAAACGACTTCGCGGACGTCCTGGTGGAGTCACAGGCGGTGTACGGGGGTTAGCGCCGCCGCCCAGGTCCGCCCCCGGTGCGTCGTCGCGGTGGGTGGACCGGGCCGGCCGGCCACGGTCGTCGCACGCGGTCGCCGAAGTGCTCGTCGCACGCGGCCGCCGAAGTGTCCCGGCCGGGCTTCACCGAAGCCCACCGAGCGCTGTCGGTGGCCGCGTCTAAGGTCGTCCCCATGACAGCCGACCTCGTCCAGGACTCGTGGAACCGCATCGACGCCTGGCTGGGCGAGCACGCGCCCCGCACGTTCGCCACGCTTCGGCCGCCCGCGGGGGACGAGGAGATCGCGGCGGCACAGGAGGAACTGGGTGTCACCTTTCCTCCGGACCTGGTCGCCTCGCTGCTCCGGCACGACGGGGCGGCGGACGGGGCGGCGGCTTTCCGGTTCAGCACGGACGACCGGCTGCTCGGAGTGAGTGGGATCCTCCGGGACACCCGGTTCATGCGCGGCGCCGCCCACGACCTCGACGAGGAGGAGGCCGAGCACTACTGGCAGCACGGCTTCGTGAAGTTCGGTTCCTACGGGGTGACGTCGGACGGTCTCACGATCGACTGTCGCACCGGGCGGGACGCCTTCGGCGCGATCGGGCGGTTCTTCGACGAGACCGGCACCGGTTTCGGCCTGGCCGACTCGCTGGGCGGGTATCTGGCGGAGCTGGCCGGCCGGCTGGAGCGCGGGCGGGACGGTGGTGCCGTGACGTTCAACGGCCGGCTGTTCTGGGAGTCGGCCATGTCCGCCCGCCCGGAGTGGGGCAGCGCGGACGACCCCCTTCCCGCCCCGGACGAGCGGCTGCCGGAGCTGGACCTCTCCTGCGGCCCCACCGACGTCCTGCACGCCGGCCACCTGGACGCGTTCGAGGAGCTCGGTGCCCTGCTCGCGATCCTGCCCCGCGAACAGGTGGCCGAGGCCGCGCGGAAGCAGCTGCGCAGACTGGCGGCCGAAACGGGCCTGGACAAGTACCCGGAGGTCGAAGCGGCCCTGGACGCGCTGGACAGGGGTGAAGCCCCGCCGGCGCAGGAGCGGACCGCCCCGCTGGTCCTGCGGCTGCGCACGGTGATCGCGCAGGCGGACGCCCACCGAGACGTCACCCGCAGGTGGGCCGCGGAGAAGATGGCACACGGGATCTGGGGGTCCCCCTACAGGTCGGTGTACGAGAGCGCGGGGATACGCAGTCGCCTCACTGTCGACTGGCGTGCGGACCTGCACGCGGACCTGGGCGGTCCGCCACTGCCACCGGTACCCGACGACCGCTTCTGGGGGACCCTGCGCAACCCCGCCGTCGACTCCGGCTGGTACGCGGCCCAGTACGCCCAGGAGCAGGACTGACCCTCGCAGGCCCCGCCTCCGCGTCAGCGCGTCGTCCGTCGCGTCGGGCGCGGTCACGGCCGAAGGCGCGGGCGCTCCGGACACAGGGCTCCGGGGACCGAGCGCCCCCGAGGGTCACGTACGGCCGGCCCCCTCCTCCCGCAGGGCGAACCACAGCTCCGTCCGTACGTCCATGTCGTCCAGGTCCGCGTCCAGCAGCGCGGCGCAGCGGGCGATGCGCTGGCGGACCGTGTTGCGGTGGACCCGGAGGGCCACCGCCGTGCGGTCCCAGCTGCCGTGCAGGCTCAGCCAGCAGCGCAGTGTCCCGGCCAGGGGCGCGGTGAGCGGGGCCAGGAGGAGGCGGGCGTAGGCCTCGGCCTCGTCCCGCGGGATCAGGGCGGCGAGTCCTCCGGCCGCACGGCCGTCGCGGACCAGCGGAGTG
>NZ_JBEXWB010000553.1:0-2792 GCF_040629645.1 Streptomyces sp. NPDC005899
GGCCGGTCCGGAGAGCCGGGCCAGGCCCGGACGGCGGGCGCCTAATCCCGGTACGCCTCGACGAGGGCGGCGGCCTCCTTCGGGGAGAGGCCGCCGCCCTCGGCGTACGCGGCTTCGAAGGCGGCGTCCCCGAGCACACCGCGCACCTGTCGCTCGGCGGCGGCGTGGTCGTCCCGCTCCATCGACGTGGGCACGTGCCCGTCCGGCAGCGACTCCCCCGCGGCGCCCAGCAGACGCGCGCCGAGGCGGGCCCGGCGCTCACCGCCGAGGCCGCCCAGCGCCCGCGCAACCGTGACCAGGTAGATCGTGTGCATGTGCGGCGCCACCATCTGCGACAGCCGGTCGTCCGCCAGCGCGAGCGCCTCCCGGCTGCGGTCCAGGGCGTCCGCGAACCGCCCTTCCAGGTTGTCCAGCCACGCCAGGCCCCCCAGCACGAATGCCTCGAATACGCCCATGGACGCGGCCCGGAAGTCGTCGTGCAGCACGTCGAGCTGCTCGCGGGCCTCCGCCGTGCGCCCCGACAGGCCGAGCCACATGGCCAGGAAGAACCGGGCGAAGGCCGTCGCCTCGTGCCCGGCGTGCCGCCCTTCGACGAGAACCCGCCGGAGGATCTCCTCGCCCTCCGCGCCGCGGCCGAGCTCGATCAGCGCGGCGGCGTACCGGGTGCGGAGCACCAGCACCTGGGCCCGGGCGCCGAGCTTCTCCGCGTAGCCGATCGCGGCCAGGTAGTCCGCGGCCGCACGGCCGTGGTCGCCCGCCTTCTCGTTGGCCTCGCCGCGCGAGGAGAGCGCCTCCGCCGCGCCCCAGTCGTCACCGAGGCGGCGGAAGATCTCCAGGCTCTCGTCGGCGTCCGCGTGGGCCTCGCCCGCCCAGTCGGACCGGTTGGCGAGCACGTTGGCCCGCAGCTGGAGCGCCCCGGCCAGCTCCCAGTCGTACCCGAGCCGCCGTGCCGCGCGGACCGACTCGTCCAGCAGTCCCCGCATGTCCGGGACGTCCCCGGTCAGCAGGACGGCGAAGAACCAGAGCGAACCCGGGCTGCGGCAGGTCTGCGGCTGCCCGGCCCGGTAGGTCCCCGCGATGACCCGCAGGCGCGCCATGCCGGCCTCGTCGGACCGGACGTCCACCGTGTGGTCCATGCTCGCCATCCGGATCAGCGCCACCTGGCGCCGTGCCTCCTGGAGCAGTTCGCCTCCCATGGGCGGCGGCGCGTCGGTGCAGCGCTCGGCGAGCGAGGGCACGGGACGGGCGGGCCCGGCGAACGGGTCGGGGCCGAGCGCGGAGACGGCTTCGGCCCAGTGCAGGGCGTCGCCGCGCAGATCGCGCATCTGCCAGTACCAGGCCAGCGAGAGCACCAGGCTGAGGGACTCCTGCTCGTCACGGGCGGCGACGGCGTGCCGCAGGGCGGTGCGCAGGTTCTCGTACTCGCGCTGGAGCAGTTCGAGGGCGGCGAGCTGCCCGGAGCCCCGGAGTTCGGGGTCGGTGGTGCGGGCCAGCTCCCGGTAGAACGCGAGGTGCCGCCGTTCGACGACGTCCCGTTCCCCCGCCTCCTCCAGCCGTTCGGCGGCGTACTCACCGACGGTCTCCAGGAGGCGGTAGCGCATCCGGCCGTCCCCGGACGGGGCGGCGACGACGAGGGACTTGTCGACGAGCGAGCCGAGCACCCCGGCGACGTCGTAGGCGTGCCGCGTCCGGTCCGCGCAGACCGCCTCGGCGGCTTCGAGGGTGCAGCCGCCGGAGAAGACCGACAGCCGGCGCAGGGTGGTGCGTTCGTCCTCGTCCAGGAGGTCCCAGGACCAGTCGACGACCGCCCGCAGGGTCTGCTGCCGCGGCAGCACGGTCCGGCTGCCACTGGTCAGCAGACGGAAGCGGTCGTCGAGGCGGTCGGCGATCTCGCGGGGGGTCAGCATCCGCAGCCGGGCGGCGGCGAGTTCGATCGCGAGCGGCAGGCCGTCGAGGCGGCGGCAGATCTCCGCGCAGGCCTCCTCGGTCCGCTCGTCCGCGTCGACCCGGAAGCCCGCCAGCGCGGCCGCCCCGCGGTCGGCGAGCAGGCGCAGCGCCACCGGGTCCGGCAGCGGGTCGACGGGTCGCACGAACTCGCCGGGCACACCGAGGGGTTCGCGGCTGGTCGCGAGGACGGTGAGGCCGGGACAGCGGGCCAGCAGGTGGTCGGCGAGGGCCGCCGCAGCCTCGATGAGGTGCTCGCAGTTGTCCAGGAGCAGCAGCATGCGGCGCCCGGAGCAGTGCTCGGTGAGCCGCGCCAGCGGTTCGCCCGCGCCGCGCTCCGCCGCACGGAGCTCTTCGGCGCCCGCACCGCGCAGCACGGTCTCCCGGCCCCCGAGTGCGGTGAGGACCGCCTCCGGAACCGCCTCGGGGTCGTCGACCGGCGCGAGTTCGGCCAGCCAGACGCCGTCCGGCCAGGCTGCCGGGTCCACCGTCTCGGCGGCCTCCTGGGACAGTCTGGTCTTGCCCGCGCCGCCGGGCCCGAGGAGGGTGACCAGCCGGGCCCGGCCCAGGTCGCCGCGGAGGCCCGCGATGTCCGCCTCACGCCCCACGAAGCTCGTGAGCCTGGCCCGCAGATTGCCGTGCGGCGCCGGAGCGGCGGGCGGCGGGGCGGCGGGCGCCGGGGCCGGGAGCCGCTCCTGGTGCAGCAGCTCGTCGTACAGCGCGCGCAGTGCGGGCCCCGGGTCGGCGCCCAGCCGGGAACCGATATCCGGCAACGATCCACCGTTGTCGGCGATGTCCGAGAGCTGCCCCGTGACACCCGACAGTTTGTCCCCGGCTTTCTCCGCGAA
>NZ_JBEXWB010000554.1:0-2781 GCF_040629645.1 Streptomyces sp. NPDC005899
TGCGCGGCGGCGCGCCGCCCGGGGCGTCCGTGAGCGCCGTACCGCCGTTCCCGGCCGGGCCGCGGTGTGCCGCCGTGCCCTGGTGCGCGGCGGGGGCCCGTACCCGTGCGGTCTCCCTGGCGTGCTCCGGCTTCCGGACGTCCCCGGGCACCGGGTCGCCCCGGAGGACCAGCGCGTAGGCGTCGGCGAGTTCGTGCCCCGGGTCGATGCCCAGTTCCTCGGCGAGCAGCCGTCTCGTGCGGTGGAACCAGTCGAGCGCCTCCGACCGGCGACCCGCCCGGTGGAGCGCCCTGATCAGGGCTGCGGCGAGGGACTCCCGCAGCGGGTGGGCCACCGCTTCCGTCCGGAGCACGGCGGCGGCGCGGTGATGGTCACCCAGCAAGGCGCAGGCCTCGGCGAGTTGCTCCACCGTGGCCAGTCTCGACTCCTCCAGCGTGTGCGCGGCGGCGCGGAGCGGTGGCCCGGCGAACGCTCCGCCGAGTGCGGGGCCCTGCCACAGGGAGAGCGCGTCGTCGTACATCAGGACGGAGTCGGCGGCGCTGCGCTGCTGCCGTGCCAGCGTCAGGAGCTCCTCGAACCGCTGGGCGTCGAGGAGGGATTCCGGGAGCCGCAGGGCGTACGCGTCCCCGAGGGTGACGAGCTCCACGCCGTAGGCCGGCGCGTCCGCGCCCGTCAGGAGGGACCGCAGCCGTGACACGTGCCCCTGGATGACGCTACGGGCGTGCAGGGGGGGTTCGTCGTCCCACAGGCACTCCGTCAGCCGCGAGACGGACACGGGGGTGTTGGCGGACAGCAGCAGGGCGGCCAGCACACTGCGCCGCTTGGCGGGACCGAGCGGCAGCGGACCGGTGAGTGCCTCGACGGAGACCGTGCCGAGAAGCCGGAACTCCACGAGCGGCTTTCCTTCCGGGTGGGACGCACCCGGAGCGGGGGCCCAGGCACCCCAGGATATCGAGGCCGCCACCGGTCCGGCGGAGAGTCACACCGGACCGGCGTGAACCGATCGCCCGACGGCCCGCGTCACGGGTACCGGCGCTCCTCCTCCGCGGACACGACCGTGGTGGTGGGCGGCACGACCATGCGGCGGCGCCGCGCGATGCTCATGTAGACGAAGACCCCGACGAGTCCGACGAGCATCATGATCCAGCCGACCAGGTCGACGTTGACGGTGTCCATCTCCCAATCGGTGGCGAACGCGAGTACCGCCCCGGCACCGATCAGGAGTATGCATCCTCCGAGTCCCATGATTTCCGCCTCCTCGACGGCCCGGTGCGTCCGGGCCGGTGTACGGAGCGCGTACCCGGCCCGGCGGCAACCATGTCCGCACAGCGGCTCGATGGCGGTGCGTCAGTCCGCCAGGAAGGCCGCAATCGCGTTGGCCAGGAGGTACGGGTCGTCAGCGCCGCACAGTTCGCGGGCGCTGTGCATCGAGAGGATCGCGACGCCGACGTCGACCGTCGAGATGCCGTGCCGGGCCGCCGTGATGGGACCGATCGTGGTGCCGCAGGGCATCGAGTTGTTGGAGACGAACGTCTGCCACGGCACGTCCGCCTTCTCGCAGGCGGCCGCGAAGACGGCGCGGCCGGTGCCGTCGGTGGCGTACCGCATGTTGACGTTGACCTTGAGGATCGGCCCGCCGTTGACCACCGGGTGGTGCGTGGGGTCGTGTCGCTCCCCGTAGTTGGGGTGGATGGCGTGGCCGGTGTCCGAGGAGAGGCAGACGGTCCCGGCGAAGGCACGGGCACGGTCCTCGTAGGAGCCGCCGCGGGCGAACACGGAGCGCTCGAGGATGGTCCCGAGCAGCGGGCCGTCCGCGCCGGTGTCGGACTGGGAGCCGTTCTCCTCGTGGTCGAAGGCGGCCATCACGGGGATGTGGGCGAGTTCGCCGTCCGGCTGTCCCGCCACGGCTGCCAGTGCCGCCGTGGCGGCGTGCACGGAGAGCAGGTTGTCCATGCGCGGCCCGGCGAGCAGCTCCCGGTCGCGGCCCAGGTAGGCGGGCGCTTCGACGGGGTGCGGCATGAGGTCCCAGCCGGTGACGTCGTCCGGGTCCACGCCCGCCTCCTCGGCGACGAAGCGGATGAGGTCGCCCTCCGCGACGTCGCCGAGACCCCAGATGGGCTGCATGTGCTTCTGGCGGTCGAGCTTGAGCCCTTCGCTGTTGGCCGAGCGGTCCAGGTGCACGGCGAGCTGCGGGACGCGCAGCAGCGGCCGGTCGATGTCGACCAGCCGGTGCGTGCCGTCCCGCAGCGACAGCCGGCCGGCGAGACCGAGGTCCCGGTCGAGCCAGGTGTTGAGGAGCGTTCCGCCGTAGACCTCGACGGCGATTTGGCGCCAGCCGTACGAACCGGTGTCGGGCAGCGGTTTGACCCGCAGGTTGGGGGAGTCGGTGTGGGCTCCCACGATCCGGTACGGGGTGTGCGCCTGAGCGCCCTCGGGCACGTACCAGGCGACGATGGCGCCGCCGCGCAGGACGTACTTCCCACCGGTGGATCCGTCCCAGGCCGCCGTCTCCTCGACCTGCCGGAATCCGGCCTTCTCCAGTCGTGCCGCCGCGGCGGCCACGGCGTGGTACGGGGAGGGCCCGGCCATGAGGAAGGTCATCAGATCGTCGGTGTGCCCGCGGTCGAAGCGGAGGCGTGAGCTCATGTTCTTCACTGTAACGAGGGGGGCCGGGGGACATTCACCGCCTGCCGATCGGGGTCCCGCCGCCGTCCCGGCGGGCCCGGGCGCGCGGTGCCGGGTCCGGTGCGGCGGTGCCGTGCCGGAGCGCGGGACGGCCCG
>NZ_JBEXWB010000555.1:0-2771 GCF_040629645.1 Streptomyces sp. NPDC005899
GCGAGATCGACCTCGGCCGGGTCGGTGACCGCTGGTTCGGCTCCGTGCTCGCCTCGGGGTTCGACTCACGGGTCAACGACCGGGGGAACCGGATGCGGTGGGCGGCCGGCCGCTTCAGGTACGACCTGGCGATCCTCGCCGAGCTGGCGGCCCTCCGGCCGATCCCCTACCGCCTCCGGCTGGACGGCGGCCCGGTGCGGGAGATCGACGCGACGCTGATCGCGGTGGGCAACGGCTCGTCGTACGGGGGCGGCATGCGCATCTGTACCGGCGCGGTGATGGACGACGGGCTCTTCGACGTCACCGTGGTCGGGGAGTGCAGCCGGACCACCCTGCTCAAGGTCTTCCCGAAGGTCTACCGGGGCACCCACCTCGGACATCCGGCGGTCACCGTGCACCGTGCCTCCTCCATAGAGCTGGAGGCGGCCGGTGTCACGGCGTACGCGGACGGTGAGCCGCTGGGCGCGCTGCCCGTCACCGCGACGTGCGTGCCCGGCGCGGTCAGGGTCCTGGTGGAGTGAAGCCGCGGACGGGTGCGCGCGCGACGGTTCGGGCCCGCGACGGCCGGCACGTGCTCCCCGCCCGGCTGCGAGAACAAAGATCGGGCTGACTGTCATACCCGGCGGGTAGGCTCGTATCAAGATGACAGAGGACCTCTCACCAGCTGAGCGATACCAGGCTTCCCGGGTCCGTGCCGCCGAGCAGGCCACGGCTCTCGGGCCCTTCCGCGAGATGTACGAGTTCGGTCTGGATCCGTTCCAGATCGAGGCGTGCAAGGCACTGGAGGCGGGCAAGGGGGTGCTGGTCGCCGCTCCCACCGGTTCGGGCAAGACCATCGTCGGCGAGTTCGCCGTGCACCTGGCCCTGCTGCAGGGCCGCAAGTGCTTCTACACCACGCCCATCAAGGCGCTGTCCAACCAGAAGTTCACCGACCTGGCCAGGCGCTACGGGGCGGACAAGGTCGGCCTGCTGACCGGGGACAACAGCGTCAACGCGGACGCGCCCGTGGTGGTCATGACCACCGAGGTGCTGCGCAACATGCTGTACGCCGGCTCCCAGGCGCTCACCGGCCTCGGCTACGTGGTGATGGACGAGGTGCACTACCTCTCCGACCGCTTCCGCGGTGCCGTGTGGGAGGAGGTGATCATCCACCTGCCCGAGTCCGTGACCCTGGTGTCGCTGTCGGCGACCGTGTCCAACGCCGAGGAGTTCGGCGACTGGCTGGACACCGTCCGGGGCGACACCGAGGTGATCGTCTCCGAGCACCGGCCCGTGCCGCTGTGGCAGCACGTGATGGCCGGCCGCCGGATGTACGACCTCTTCGAGGAGGAGAGCGACCACGGGGGCCGGGGCACCGGCCGGCGCGAGGTCAGCCCCGACCTCGTCCGGCTCGCCCGCATGGAGAACCAGCGCGGGTACGAGCCGCGTGACCGGCGCCGCGGCAAGATGGTGCGCGAGGCGGACCGCGAGCGTGAGCGCCGCCGGCGGAGCCGGATCTGGACTCCGTCCAGGCCCGAGGTCATCGACCGGCTCGACGCCGAGGGGCTGCTGCCGGCCATCACCTTCATCTTCAGCCGCGCCGGCTGCCAGGCGGCCGTGCAGCAGTGCCTGCAGGCCGGGCTGCGGCTCAACGACGAGGAGAAGCGGCGCCTCGTGCGGGAGATCGTCGAGGAGCGGACGGCCTCCATCCCCGGCGAGGACCTGCACGTCCTCGGCTACTACGAGTGGCTGGAGGGACTGGAGCGGGGTATCGCCGCTCACCACGCCGGCATGCTGCCGACCTTCAAGGAGGTCGTGGAGGAGCTGTTCGTCCGGGGTCTGGTGAAGGCCGTCTTCGCCACGGAGACCCTGGCGCTCGGCATCAACATGCCCGCGCGCTCCGTGGTCCTGGAGAAGCTCGTCAAGTGGAACGGCGAGCAGCACGCCGACATCACGCCCGGTGAGTACACCCAGCTGACCGGGCGGGCCGGGCGCCGGGGCATCGACGTCGAGGGCCATGCGGTGGTCCTGTGGCAGCGGGGCATGGACCCCGGGGCGCTCGCGGGGCTCGCCGGCACCCGTACGTACCCCCTCCGGTCCAGCTTCCGGCCCTCGTACAACATGGCTGTGAACCTCGTGCAGCAGTTCGGCCGGCACCGCTCGCGCGAACTGCTCGAGACGTCCTTCGCGCAGTTCCAGGCCGACCGGTCGGTGGTCGGTATCTCCCGGCAGGTCCAGCGCAACGAGGAGGGACTCGCCGGTTACCGCGAGGGCATGACGTGCCATCTCGGCGACTTCGAGGAGTACGCGCGTCTGCGCCGCGACCTGAAGGTCCGGGAGACGGAGCTGGCCAAGCAGGGCGCCGCCCAGCGCCGGGCGGCGGCGGCCTCGTCCCTGGAGAAGCTGAAGCCCGGTGACGTCATCCACGTGCCGACGGGGAAGTTCGCCGGACTCGCGCTGGTCCTCGACCCGGGCCTGCCCGCGGGGCGGACCGACGGCCACCGTGGGCTGGAGTACCACGACGGGCCGCGCCCGCTGGTCCTCACCGCCGAGCGGCAGGTCAAACGGCTGGCCCAGATCGACTTCCCGGTCCCGGTCGAGGCGCTGGAGCGGATGCGGGTGCCGAAGACGTTCAACGCGCGCTCCCCGCAGTCGCGCCGCGATCTCGCCTCCGCCCTGCGGAGCAAGGCCGGGCACATCGATCCGGGACGGCACCGCAGGCAGCGGGCCGCCGCGGCGGACGACCGCGAGATCGCCCGGCTGCGCACGGAGCTGCGCGCGCACCCCTGCCA
>NZ_JBEXWB010000556.1:0-2766 GCF_040629645.1 Streptomyces sp. NPDC005899
CGGGCTCAGCGAGAGCCACGCCTCACGGGCCCGCGCGCGGGCCTCGTAGTACTCCTTCTCCGCCGTGGCGAGGTCGGCGGCCGCCTTGGCCATGGCGTCCCAGGCGGCGCCCGCCTCGTCGGGGAACGTGCTGTCGTCCAGGAGGCCGTGGTCCCGGGCGATGTCCTCACGCAGCCAGACCAGCGCGGTGGTGTGCGCCTCGGCACCGCGGGGCCCGGGCCGGGCCGAGCCGAGCGCGCGCATCGGGCGGCTGTGGGTGACCCGGTGGTCCACCTCGGCCACGGCCAGCCAGCTCACCGGGACGGCGAACAGCATGCTGCGGTCGGTCACGACCTTGATGTGGGTGCCGAGAGTGGTGTCCACGGCGCCCTTGAGGGCGGCCCCGTCGTTCGCGCCGCCGATCGGGACCGTGGCGCCGGGGTTGGTGACACCGGCGTTGCTGTTGCCGGCCAACGGCGCGCTGCCCACCGCTCCCTCGACGTTGTCGGTGATGCCGGCGTCCACCGCGTCGGAGGTCTTGCGGCGTTGCATCGCCTCCATGCGGGGCTTGCTCTCCACGGCGAGCAGCCGCGCGCCACGGCGGTGCATCCTCGCGTAGAGCCGGGAGTCCGCGGTGTGGGACTGGCCGAACAGGTGGGCGGAGGACTGGGTGGGCAGCCGGGAGCCGTCCGCGCCTAGCGCCTCGCGGAATCCTGCGGTCAGGCCGCCCTGGGAGCCCGCCTCCTGCTGCCCCTGGGCGGGGGCCGTACCCAGTCCGGTGAGCGGGGTGTGGCGGGCCATGTGCAGGCGCGCGGCGAGGGCCTCGCCGGTGTGCCGCCGGCCCAGGTCGTTGTCGCCGAGACCGTCGGCGCGGGCGGTGGCGAGGGTCAGGGCGTCCTGGACCCCGGCGGCTCCGCGGATGTCCACGGCGAGGATGCCGGAGCCGATCCGGTCGTCGAACGGGAGGATGTCCGGATCGGGTCCGGTCGTGCCGTCGCCGGTGCGCCATGCGGCGATGCCGTCCGGCTGGGCCTGTTGCGCCGTCAGCATGCGTACGCCCGGAGCGGGTTCGGGCACGGTCTGTTCGGTGAGCGCGCCGTCGTCGCCCTCGCCCACCGGGGTGAGCAGGCCCGCCGGTGCGATCTCGTTGAGGGTGCCGACCTGTGCGACGCTCCGCGGCGCGAGTGGGTCTCCGGCCGCGTCCGTCATCGTGACGGAGAGGATGTAGCTGGTGACGATCTCCGCGTGCGCCTGCGTGGTGGCGATGTTCGGCATCGCCGTGCTGCCGTCGGTGTCGGTCCGGCCGCTCGCCCGCTGTTTGGCCGCCGTGCCCTGGAGGGAGGGGTTGGCGACCAGGACTCCGTCGCCCGCCGCGCGCTGGCCGGCGCTCAGGGTGAGGTCGGCGCCCCGGTCCTGCGAGGTGCCCGCCGCGTCGTCGCGGGCGATGGTCCGGTAGTCCTCCAGCTCCAGCCCCGTACGCAGCCGCCGCACGGTCGTGGTGACCGGTGTCAGCCTGAACCGGACCTGCCCGGGACTGCCTCCCACCGGCAGGTGGTGGGGGCTCGTCCAGGCGCGGTAGCGGACGGGCAGGCTCACTCCGTCGGTGGTGAGTTCGTGGAGGTGCGCGCGCAGGAAGTCCGGTGACAGCCGTTGCAGTACCTGCTCCCGGTCGTGCGAGGGCACGCCGATCTTCTCGAGGCGGGGCAGCAGTTGCTGGGCCGCCCGGCTCGCGTCGAGCTGGCCGCTGGGGTGGGTCGGGAAGCGCCGGCCGCGCAGGAAGCCGGGGACCCGGTAGCCGCCGCCGAGGTTGTCGGGGGTGGTGGTGCCCAGCCCGTCCGGGGCGAGCCCGGCCTCGATGGCGTCCTGCATCGGCAGGTGGAACATCACCGCGTCCCGGATCCGCTGGAGCGCGGCGGCGGCCCGGCGGGGGGACAGCCCGCGCCCCAGGCGCCCGGACAGCCGCCCGGCGGCGGAGCTGACACGGGCCCCCGCACGTGTGCCGGCGACGCCCATCGCGGCCGTCCAGCGGTCCCGGACCGCCACGGTCTCGGCGGCGTCGGCGACCACCAGGTACATCCGCCCGGCGTAGGTCAGCGTGGTGTTGCGCCCGCGGGTGAGTGCCTGCGAGACACCGCGCCCCTTGCCCCAGGCGTACTGGAGCGCCGTCGAGTAGGAGCCGACCACCGCCTGTTCGCCGGGGAGTTGCTGCAGCGGCATGATGCCGCCCTGGACTCCCAGCGTGGTGCGCGAGACGGTGCTCGCGCTGCCGACGACCCGGTGCTCGTTGCCGATGGTGGTCTCCAGGCTGGCCGGCTTGGGGTCGCTCCTGACCCGGACGTTGCCCAGCTCGCCTCGGACCGCCGCCTTCAGGTAGTGCGTACGGAAGGGCCCGGCGCCGTTGAGTCCTGTGATCCTGGAGCCGAAGGGGCCCAGGTACTGACCCAGCTGGCCGGCCACGCCCAGGTTGGCCATCGCCCGGCGCAGCGCGGTCCGCACGGGTGCGCCGGGCGCGCTGACGTGCCAGGAGGTGCCCGAGGCGCGGTCGGCCGTGTCCTGCATCAACTGCTGGCGCTGCGGGCCGCCCTCGGCGCTGAGCACCACGTGCGGGGCGCTCAGCAGCTGCCGGACGAGTTTCCGGTCGTCCGACTCCGCCCTGGGGAGCGGGCGTGTCCCGTCGAGGAGCTGATCGGCCTCCGTGGCGGAGAGGCGCTGCGGAGCGGCGGCGGGTGCGGGCGCCGGGCCTCCGGGGGGCGGGGTGGCGGGTGCGTGGCGGTCCGAGCCGTGCGC